>JBJTVI010000115.1:0-2685 GCA_046081145.1 Rubrivivax sp. | reverse complement strand
GCCCTTGGGCGTCCAGATGCCGTACCAGGTGGCCACCTGGTAGGTGGGCACGCCGCCCTCGCCGGAGGTGGGCAGGTAGGGGAAGCCGGGCGCCCGCTTGTCCAAGGCCACGGCGATGCCGCGGATGCGCCCGCCCTTGATGTGGGCGGCGGAAGACCCCAGGCCATCGAACATCATGTCCACCTGCCCGGCGATGAGGTCCTGCAGCGCAGGGCCGGCACCTCGGTAGGGAATGTGCGTGATGAAGGTCTTGGTCTGCATCTTGAACAGCTCGCCCGCCAGATGGTGAGACGTGCCGTTGCCAGCCGAGCCGTAGTTCAGCCGGCCGGGGTTCTTGCGAACGAAGTCCAGGAACTCGGGGAGCGTTCGCGCCTGCACGCGCTGCGGGTTGACCACGATGACCTGCGGCACGCTGGAGACGAGGCCCACGGGGATGAAGTCGGTCTCGATGTTGTAGTCGAGCCGCGGGTACATGCTCGGCGCGATGGCGTGGTGCACCGCGCCCATGAAGAAGGTGTAGCCGTCGGGCGCGGCCTTGGCCGCGATGCCGGCGCCCAGCGTGCCGCCGGCGCCGCCCTTGTTGTCGATGAGGAACTGGCGCCCGCTGGCCTTGGCGATGTTGGCGAACAGCGGCCGCGCGAAGGCGTCGGTGCCGCCGCCGGGCGGGAAAGGCACGACGATGGTCACCGGCCTGGCGGGCCAGGCGCCCTGTGCGCGGGCGAGCGAGGGCAGGGCCAGCGTGGCGGCAGTGCCGAGCAGCGCGTGGCGGCGGGTAATGGGCGTCATCGGGTTGTCTCCTGTTGTGTGGGCCTGTGGGCGCGACACCGGGTGGGCTGCGTGGGCTCGGCGGCGATGTTGCCATGGGGGCGCCGGCGCGGCGCCCGCAGTGCCTTCAGCCCGACTTGCCGATCACGGCCTGCAGCCGCGCCAGCCGCGGCGCCACCATGGGCACCGTGAGCATGGTGCTGGCCACGGCCATCAGCAGCAGCGCAGTGAAGGTGTCGGCGGTGATGACCCCGCGGTCCAGCAGCACGTTGGAGAAGATGATCATGATCAGCGCCTTGGTCTGCAGCAGCCAGCCCACCAGCGTGGCCTCCCCCGGGGCCCAGCCCAGGATCCGGCCGGCCAGATGCACGCCGCCGAGCTTGCCCAGCACCGCCGCCACCAGCAGCGCGGCCGCTACGCCGAACACTGCGACGCCGCCCAGGCCCCACTCGGTGCGCAGCCCTGTGGACAGGAAGAACACCGGCATCAGCACCAGCAGCACGTGGTGGCGCAGGCGGTCGATGTTCTCGGTGCCAAACCACTCCCCGTCGAGCACGGCGCCGGCCAGGAAGGCCCCCACCATGAAGTGCAGGCCGCACCAGTCGGCCCCCAGCGCCACCAGCGCCAGCCAGACCAGGGCCACGGCCCAGCGGTCGCGCTCTTCCAGGCGCGGCATCCTGCGTCGCAGGCCCCAGGCCAGCAGCGCGAAGGCGGCGAGGAACAGGCCCTGGCGACCGATGCGCACCCAGTCCAGCAGGATGGCAGCCAGCACGGCCCAGATGACGATGTCGTCCAGGCTCGCATAGCGCAGGATGCGCTGGCCCAGCGGCTGGCGCAGGATGGCCAGCTTGTCCATCAGCAGGATCAGGATCGGGAGCGCCGTCACCGCCGCGGCCATGCCGATGCCCAGCACGAACTGCCACGGCTGCGCCATGGGGCCCATCCAGCCCTGGCCGCCCAGCCCCAGCAGCAGCAGGGCCACCGCGCTGCCCAGCGCCATTGGCACCACCATGGCCAGCCCGGCTGTGACGGTGGTCTCGCCCCGGTGGCGCCAGGCCTGACGCAGGTCGAGCTCGAGGCCGGCCACGAACACGAAGAGCATCACCGCCCACCACGCCAGCCCGTTGAGGCCCTGCACCACGGCCGGCGTGAACACCGCCCGGTAGACCTCGGGAAACGCCGCTCCGAACAGCCCCGGCCCGAGCAGGATGCCGGTGATGATCTGCACCACCACCAGAGGGGCCCAGTAGTCGGTGCGGAACAGCCGCCAGATCGCGTACGGCACCGCGAAGATGATCGCCATCGCGATCAGGAACAGCTCGACGGTGGTCAGGGGTGGGGCTTGCATGGGGCCGCGATTGTGGCGTGGTGCCCGCCGACCCGCCCCGCCGACGGGGGCATCCCGGGGCCGGTACAACCAACCAGTCCGCACCCTCCGCCACCACTTCCCGGCCGCCGCCCGAAGGCCTGACACTCGCACCATGACCACGCTACAGCTCAACGGTCAACCGGCCGCCGTGAAGGCCGACCCCACCACCCCGCTGCTGTGGGTGCTGCGCGACGAACTCGGCCTGACCGGCACCAAGTTCGGCTGCGGCCTGGCGCAGTGCGGCGCCTGCACGGTGCACATCGACGGCGCCCCGGTGCGCTCGTGCGTCACGCCGCTGGCGGCGGTGGCGGGCGCGCTGGTGGTCACGATCGAGGGCATCGGCAGCGACCGCGTCGGCGCCGCGGTGCAGGCGGCCTGGGTGAAGCACGACGTGGCGCAGTGCGGCTACTGCCAGAGCGGGCAGGTGATGGCCGCCACGGCGCTGCTCAGGCGCGCGAAGAAGCCCACCGACGCGCAGATCGACGAGGCCCTGGCCGGCAACCTGTGCCGCTGCGGCACCTACCAGCGCATTCGCGCCGCGATCCACGACG
>JBJTVI010000114.1:0-6568 GCA_046081145.1 Rubrivivax sp. | reverse complement strand
CTTCGAGCGGCCGATCTACGCCGGCAATGCGATCGCCACCGTCCAGAGCCTGGACGCGGTGAAGGTGATCACCGTGCGCACCACGGGCTTTGACCCCGCAGCCGGTGGCGGCAGCGCCCCGGTGGAGGCCGTGGCGGCCGTGGCCGATGCCGGCACCTCGAGCTTCCTCGGCTCGGAGATCGCCAAGCTCGACCGCCCCGAACTGACGAGCGCCAAGATCATCGTCTCGGGTGGCCGTGCGCTGGGTAGCAGCGACAAGTTCACCGAGGTGCTCACGCCGCTGGCCGACAAGCTCGGTGCGGCGCTGGGCGCCAGCCGCGCCGCGGTGGACGCCGGCTACGCCCCCAACGACTGGCAGGTGGGGCAGACGGGCAAGATCGTCGCCCCGCAGCTCTACGTGGCTTGCGGCATCAGCGGCGCCATCCAGCACCTGGCCGGCATGAAGGATTCCAAGGTGATCGTCGCCATCAACAAGGATCCGGAGGCACCGATCTTCAGCGTGGCCGATTTCGGCCTCGAGGCCGACCTGTTCGCGGCTGTGCCCGAGCTCGTCGCCAGCCTCTGACTCCCGCCTTGACCGCGCTGCCGAGGGCGCCCGCGGGGCGCCCTCCTTCCACCAGGAGGAACCCATGACCTACCGCGCGCCTGTGGCCGACATGCTCTTCGTGATGCGCGAGCTCGCCGGGATCGACGCCGTGGCGCAGTTGCCGGGCCACGAGGAGGCCGGCGCCGAGACGGCAGCGGCCGTGCTCGAGGAATGCGCCAAGCTCTGCGAAGGCGTGATTGCGCCGCTGAATGTTGCCGGAGATCGGCAACCCTCCTCATGGCACGAGGGGCAGGTGCGCACCACGCCGGGCTTTGCCGAGGCCTTTCGCGAGTTTGCTCAGGGCGGCTGGCAGGGGCTGCCTCACCCGGAGCGCTTCGGGGGGCAAGGCCTCCCCAAGCTGATCCACGCGGCTTGCACCGAGATGCTGCATGCCTCGAACCTCAGCTTTGCCCTGTGCCCGCTGCTGACCGACGGCGCCATCGAGGCGCTCCTCACAGCCGGCTCGCCCGAGCAGCAGGCGGCCTACATCCCGAAGATGATCGAGGGCGCCTGGACGGGAACGATGAACCTGACCGAGCCGCAGGCGGGCAGCGATCTGTCCATGGTGCGCACGCGGGCGGAGCCCCAGCCCGACGGCAGCTACCGTCTCTTCGGCACCAAGATCTACATCACCTACGGCGAGCACGACCTGGCCGACAACATCGTGCACCTCGTGCTGGCGCGCGTGGCCGGCGCCCCCGAGGGCGTGAAGGGCATCTCGCTGTTCATCTGCCCGAAGGTGCTGGCCGACGGCACCCGCAACGACGTGCACTGCGTGTCGATCGAGCACAAGCTCGGCATCAAGGCGAGCCCGACTGCAGTGCTGCAGTACGGCGACCGCGGCGGCGCCGTGGCCTACCTCGTGGGCCAGGAGAACCGCGGCCTGGAGTACATGTTCGTGATGATGAACGCGGCGCGCTTCGGCGTGGGCGTGCAGGGTGTCGCGCTGGCCGAGCGCGCCTACCAGAAGGCTGTCCAGTACGCGCGTGACCGCGTGCAGAGTCGCCCCGTGGACGGCTCGGTGGCGGGCGCCGCCCCGATCATCCACCACCCGGATGTGCGCCGGATGCTGATGACGATGCGTGCCCACACCGAGGCCTGCCGCTCGATGGCCCTTGTCGGGGCCGCGGCCTACGACGCGGCCCACGCGCATCCGGAGGCAGCCGTGCGGGCCGAGAACCAGGCCTTCTACGAGTTCCTCGTGCCGCTCGTGAAGGGCCTGTCCACCGAGATGAGCCTGGAGGTGGCGAGCCTGGGCGTGCAGGTCCACGGCGGGATGGGCTTCATCGAGGAGACGGGCGCGGCGCAGCACCTGCGCGATGCCAAGATCCTGACGATCTACGAGGGCACCACCGCGATCCAGGCCAACGACCTGGTGGGGCGCAAGACGGCGCGCGACGGCGGCCGGACAGCCCGTGCCATCGCCGCGCAGGCACAGGCCACGGAGGAGGCGCTGGCCACCCGGCCGAGTGCCGCCTGCCGCAACTTCTCCCGGCGCCTGGGCGCGGCCCGCCGTGCCTTCCTCGACGCCGTGGACTTCATGGCGGGCCAGGCCAAGGCGAGCCCGAACGCGGTCTACGCCGGAAGCGTCCCGTACCTGACGCTGGCAGGCACCTTCATCTCGGGCTGGCAGATGGGGCGGGCCCTGATGGCTGCCGAAGACCGGCTGGCCGAGGGCCAGGACGAGGACTTCATGCGCGCCAAGATCGCGACCGCCTGTTTCCATGCCGACCACATCCTGAACAAGGCTCCCGGGCTGCGCGACAGCATCGTCGAGGGTGCTGATTCCGTCACCGCGCTTGCCCTGGAGGCCTTCTGATGCCGCTGCCCGCCGCCCTCGAGCGCGTGCCCTTTCCCGTGATCGGAGCACCGCTGTTCATCATCAGCCACCCCAAGCTCGTGATCGCCCAGTGCACCGCGGGCATCGTCGGCTCGATGCCCGCGCTCAATGCACGCCCGGCCTCGCAGCTCGACGAGTGGCTGGCCGAGATCACCGAGGCCCTGGCGGCGTGGGACCGTACCCACCCCGAGAGCCCGTCGGCGCCCTTCGCCATCAACCAGATCGTGCACCGAACGAACGACCGGCTGGAGCAGGACATGGAGGTCTGCGCGCGCTACCGCGTGCCGATCGTCATCACCTCGCTGGGTGCGCGTGCCGACATCAACACGGCCGTCCATTCGTGGGGGGGCATCGTGCTGCACGACATCATCAACAACACCTTCGCCCGCAAGGCGGTGGACAAGGGCGCCGACGGCCTCATCGCAGTGGCCGCCGGTGCGGGCGGGCACGCCGGCACGAAGAGCCCCTTCGCGCTCGTGCAAGAGATCCGCAGCTGGTTCGACGGGCCGCTGGCGCTCAGCGGCTCGATTGCCACCGGCCAGGGCGTGCTGGCGGCGCAGGCGATGGGCGCGGACTTCGCCTACATCGGCTCGGCCTTCATCGCCACCGACGAGGCGCGCGCCTCGCCCGCCTACAAGCATTGCATCGTGGAGAGCACGAGCGACGACATCGTGTACTCCAGCCTCTTCACGGGCGTGCACGGGAACTACCTCAAGGCCTCCGTCGTGGCCGCGGGGCTGGACCCGGACAACCTGCCCGAGAGCGATCCGACGAGGATGAACTTCGGCGGTGGCGAGGGGGCGAAGAAGGCCTGGAAGGATATCTGGGGCTGCGGTCAGGGCATCGGGGCGGTGCAGGCCGTCGTGCCCACCTCGGAACTCGTGGCACGGCTGCGGCACGAGCACGAGGCGGCACGCGCCCGGCTGCTCGGCCAGGCGGGGGCCTGAAGCATGGCACGCACCGCCTTCGTCAACGCCACGCTCTTCGACAGCGCCGCCGGGCTGCTGCGGCCGCGCACGACCCTCGTCGTGGACGGCGAGCGCATCGAGGCCGTGACCCAGGAGCCGGTCCGGGTCGACGCTGCGCGCACCTTCGATCTCCAGGGGCGTGTCGTGCTGCCCGGCCTGGTGGACGCCCATGTGCACGTCACGGCCGTCACACACGACCTGGGCGCGCAGGCGATGCAGCCGGTGTCGCTGGTGGCCGCGCACAGCGGAGCGGTGATGCAGGGCATGCTGATGCGCGGCTTCACCACGGTGCGGGATGCCGCGGGGGCAGACGCCGGGCTGCAGGAGGCCGTCGAGCGGGGGCTGTTCGAGGGGCCGCGCCTGTTCATTGCCGGCCAGCCCATTTCCCAGACAGGCGGCCACGCTGACCTGCGGCCCCGTGGCTGGCGCGGGGGGCATCTGTTCTGCAGCTGCGCCGGCCTGGGCATCTTCGGTGCGATCGCCGATGGTGTCGGTGAAGTGCGTCGCGCGGTCCGCGAGCAGGTGCACACCGGTGCGCAGCACATCAAGATCATGGCCGGGGGTGGCGTGGCGAGCCCGTCCGACCCGATCGACGGCACGCAGTTTTCGGTGGAGGAGCTGCGGGCGGCGGTGGAGGAGGCCGAGGCCGCCAATCTCTACGCGCTGGCCCATGCCTATTCCCCGCGCGCCGTCTCCCGCGCCGTCGAGGCGGGGGTGCGCTCGATCGAGCACGGCAACCTCATCGACGAGGACACGGCGCGGCTGATGAAGCGTCACGGCACCTTCCTGGTGCCGACCCTGGCGACCTACGCGGCCCTGGCCGACGAGGGGGCGCGCCTGGGCTGGTCGGCCTCGATGCTCGACAAGCTCGAGACCGTCCGCGCCAAGGGCCTGGAGGCCATCCGACTGGCGCGTGCCGAAGGCGTGCCGGTGGTCTTCGGGACCGACCTGCTGGGGCACATGCACGAGCGCCAGAACACCGAGTTCGCGCTTCGCCGCCAGGTGCAGTCGCCGCTGGAGATCCTTCAGGGCGCCACCATCGAGGCGGCCAGGCTGATGCGCCAGGTCGGCCACATCGGCGAGCTGGTGGCCGGTGCATGGGCCGACCTGCTGGTGGTCGAGGGCGATCCCACGGCCGACCTGGGTATGCTCGAACGGCCCGAGACCGGGATCGGCCTCATCATGAAAAAGGGGCGGGTGGTCAAGGACCAGCTCCGCCCCTGAGGCCCGCGACGGGCGCGCCGCCCGGGCGCGCCCCTGCCGCACGCTGGCTCAGTTGAGGCGCGTGAAGCGAGCCTCCGGCCGGTCGTCGGCGCGGTGGATGGTGGTGACGCTCTGCTTCATCGCCCACGGACGAACCTGGTGGTGGATCGGGATCACCAGCACCTCGTCACGCGTGCGGATGAGCGCATCGCGGATCATGGCGTTGCGCTTGGCCACGTCCGTCTCCGTCTTCATGGCATCGACCAGGCGGTCGAGCGTGGGGTCGCTCACGCGGCTGTAGTTGAAGTTGCCGTCGGCACCGGTCGTGCGGGTGCGCACCAGCGACTGCAGCGTGTACTGCGCGTCGAAGTTGGCCACGCCCCAGCCCAGCAGGTAGGCCGAGTGCTCGAAGTTCTGCAACTTCTGGATGAAAGGCGCGAAGTTCTCGGCGGCCAGCGTCGCCTTGACGCCGATCCGGGCCCACATCGCCACGACGTTCTGGCAGATCTCCTCGTCGTTGACGTAGCGGTTGTTCGGGCAGTTCAGGCGCATCTCGAAGCCGTTGGGGAAGCCGGCCTCGGTCAGCAGCCGCCGGGCAGCGTCGGCGTCGGCGCGAGCCGGGGCGTCTAGCGCGGCGTCATGCCCGTTCACGCCCGGAGCCACCAGCAGCGCCCCGGGCACGGACAGGCCGCGCATCGTGCTGCGCTGGATCGCCTGCCGGTCGATGGCCAGGCTCAGCGCCTGGCGCACGCGCTTGTCGGCAAAGGGGTTGCGGCCGGTGACGTTGGTGCCCTTGGCCTCGGCGCTGCCCATGTCGACGGCGATGAAGATGGTGCGCACCTCCGAGCCGTCCACCACCTTGAGCTTGCTGTCGCCGCGCAGGCGGCCCACGTCCTGGGTCGGCACGTCGGTTAGCATGTCCACATCGCCCGAGAGCAGCGCCGCCACGCGGGTGGGATCGCTCTTGATCGGGGTGTAGATCACCTCGCGGACGTTGCTGGTGGGCTTGTCCCACCAGTCCGGGTTGGCCGTCATGGTGATGCGCTGCTCGGGCGTCCAGCCCGTGATCCGGTAGGGCCCGGTGCCCATCACGTTGCGGCTGGCGAAGTTCTCTTCCTTGGCCTTGAAGTCCTGGGTGTTCGTGGTGCGGTTCTTCTCCGCCCACGACTTGCTTATGATGAAGAAGTTGACGAGGTTGCGCAGCAGCAACGGGTTGGGACCGTCGAGCACGAGGTCGACGGTGTGGTCGTCGACCTTGCGGATTTCCTTGACGCCTGCCACGTAGATCGCCATCGTGCCCTGGGGCTGGCGGACGCGCGTGAAGGAGAACACCACGTCGTCGGCCGTGAAGGGCGAGCCGTCGTGGAACTTCACGCCACGGCGCAGTTCGAATCGCACCTGCGTCGGGCTGGTCTGCGTCCAGCGCGTGGCCAGCGCCGGCTCGACCTGGTACTGCGCACTGAAGCGCACCAGGCCCTCGTAGGCGTGCTGCAGGATGGCGTTGGTCGTGGCGTGGTTCTGCGAGTGCGGATCCAGCGTCAGGACGTCGTTCTGGGCGGCCCAGCGCAGGGTCTGCGCATGGATGGGCAGGGTGCAGGCTGCCAGCAGGGCGGCGGCGGCCAGGGCGGTCTTAAGGGACATGGGAGGGCTCCTCGGTAGTAGGCTCCAAAGTGCAATGCTAGGGGCAGTCGCGTCCGGAGCGTGCCGGGAAAGCCCGATCCCCACCCTGGCTGCGGGTCAAGAGGTGGCTCCAGCGGCCGGCCGTCAGGTTGCACAGGGGGTCGGAAGTGTCCAATTCGACCGACCGGGAAGGTCCGCCCGGTGCTACAGTCCGAAACAGACTGATCAGGTCCTTCCCGTCCCCTTGCCCCTCAGGCAAGGCGGGTCGCGATCCGCCAACCGGTGAAGCCGGGGCCGCGGAAGGTTGAGCAACCCATCGTAGCGCCGCAGACCGGCGCGAAAGTGAGCGAA
>JBJTVI010000113.1:0-3153 GCA_046081145.1 Rubrivivax sp. | reverse complement strand
TGCCGTGGCCGTAGCCGTCCGCATTGACCTTGCCGCTGTTGTCGAGCCGATTCTCATAGCGCAGGCGCACCTCGGTGCCCGGGCCGAGGGCCTCGCCGAAATCCAGGCCCGTCCTCCAGTCGACCGAGCCGATCAGGCGTGCATCGGACTCCCGGGTGAAGTCCAGCGCCATGCGCGCCCGCGAGGCGCCGGCGGCATCCCGGAAGTTCAGGTGCGTCCCCATGAGGCCCGAGTCGAGGATGGCAATGCCCACGCCGGCGCCCGTCAACCCGGCGTGCGTGCGCGTGATGGCGTCGTAGGTGCGCACCCGCTGAACGGCCGTGGAGCCGTAGATGCCCAGGCTCTGCTCGAGGGCGCTGAAGCTGCGCGTGGTGAGCCGGTTGGGGGAGATGACGGTGACGTCGGCCCGCTGCGCCAGCGCGAGGATGCCGCGCTCGGGCAGCAGCACCGACAGTCCGCGCACGGTCAGGTAGCGCGTGAAGACCGACCCGCCCTGCGCCAGCACCGCGCTGCGCAGATCCGCGAGCAGGGGGTCGGTGGAATTGCTCAGCACGACCACGCGCATGAGCTTGCCGCGGCCCACCCAGCGCCACCAGGGCACCTGGGGGGAGGTGGTGACCACCATCTCGCGACGCAGGTCCGGTGAGAGCTTGGAGGCTGCTGCGGTGCCGATGGCGCTGATGTCGGCGCTGCTCAGGAGGAACGACGTGGCAGTCTGGGCCTGCGCAGCTGGCAGGCCACAGCACGTGGCGATCGCCACGAGGGCGCATGCAACCAGCCAGCGTCGGGCGCCGGACAGGCCGGAGTACGGGTTCGACATGGTGACCGTTCCTGATCCGCTTGTTCGGCTTGTTCGAAGCGCCAATTACAAGGCAGCCCACCCCTTCGGATGCGGGGTCGCGCCGCACGAACGGGCGGCCTGCGTGAAGCCCTTCACGCCGGTCTGCGCCTCGTGTGCGGCCTGCAGACCCGCCGCCGGCGCGGCGGCGCGCTGCGCAATCCGGCGACAATCACGGCACACGGGAGAGACGAGGCATGGACACACGGGTGTGCATCATTGGCGGCGGGCCTTCGGGGCTGCTGCTGTCGCAGCTGCTGCATCTCAAGGGCATCGAGAACGTGGTGCTCGAGCGGCAGAGCCGTGCCTATGTGCTCGCGCGCATCCGCGCGGGCGTGCTCGAGCAGGGGTTCGCGCGCCTGCTGCGCGAGGCCGGCTGCGGTGAGCGCATGGTCCGCGAAGGCCAGGTGCACGATGGCTTTTACATCGCCGATCAGGGCCGCCTGCACCGGGTGGACCTGCACCGCCACAGCGGCGGTCAGTCGGTGGTGGTGTACGGGCAGACCGAGGTGACGCGAGACCTCTACGAGGCGCGCGACCGGCTCGGCGGCATCGTCGTCCATGAGGCGCAGGAGGTGCAGCCTCACGGCCTCACGGGCGAGCGGCCCTGGGTGAGCTACCACGTGAACGGGGAGGCACGCCGGGTCGACTGCGATTTCGTCGTGGGTGCCGACGGCTTCCACGGCGTGAGCCGAAAGTCGATCCCGGCAGATGTGCTGCGCGAGTACGAAAAGGTCTATCCCTTCGGCTGGCTGGGGGTGCTCTCGCGCACGCCGCCGGTCTCGCAGGAGCTGATCTACGCCCGCCACGATCGCGGCTTTGCGCTGTGCTCGCTGCGCTCGCCGGTGCTCAGCCGCTACTACATCCAGGTGCCGCTGACCGACCGCGTGGAGGACTGGTCCGACGAAGCCTTCTGGGAGGAGCTCAAGCGCCGGCTGCCCCAGGATGTGGCCGCCCGGCTGGTCACCGGCCCCTCGATCGAGAAGTCGATCGCGCCGCTGCGCTCCTACGTGGCCGAGCCGATGCGCCACGGCCGGCTGTTCCTGGCCGGCGACGCCGCGCACATCGTGCCGCCCACCGGCGCGCGCGGCCTGAACACCGCCGGATCGGATATCCACTACCTGTACCGTGCGCTGGTGGCGCACTATCTGAACGGCGACTCGCAGGCCCTGGAGCAGTACTCCGAGCAGGCGCTGGCACGGGTGTGGAAGGCGCAGCGCTTCTCGTGGTTCCTGACGACGCTGCTGCACACCTTCCCGCAAAGCGCCGAATACGACCGCCGGTTGCAGGAGGTGGAACTGGCCTACCTCTTCTCGTCCGAGGCCGCCCAGCGCTCCCTCGCGGAAAACTACGTCGGGCTGCCGTTCTGAGCATGCTCCCGGGGCCGCCTGGCGCTTCGTGCAGGGCTTTGGCCTGGCGTTGCCGGGCCGGTGCTCGCCTACACTAGTGCGCATGTCTGTCGGCTGGAGCCCCTGCCTGCCATGCGCGCGCTGACGAGCCGCGTCCTGCCCGCTTGCCTGGCCGTTCTGGTCGGCCTGGGCGGCGGCGGTTGCGCCACGCGCTCGGGTGACGTGCGGCCGCTCCTGACCAACCCGGCCGACTTCGCCGGCTGGGACTGCGAGCGCATCGATGCCGAGGTGCTGCGCGTGCAGCGCCGAGCCCCCGAGGTGGCCTATGCGGTGGACGAACGTGCCGGGACGAACATCGTGGCCCTCGGGCTGGGCCTGACGGTGTTCTGGCCCGCGCTGCTGACGATGCGCCAGCCGGGGGTGGAGGCCGAAGAGCTGGGGCGGCTCAAGGGCCGTTTCGATGTGCTCCAGGCCGTGGCGGTGGGGCGCCAGTGCGCCTCGGTGGGCCCGGATCTGCCGGCGCGCCAGGCGCTGCAGCTGCCCGTGGCGCTGGGTGAGCGGCTCGTCTACGAGGAGCGCGGCGATGCGCGCCGCGCGTCGCGCGAGTTCGGCCTGAGGCTCGATGCCCTGCGCCGCGAGGTGCTCGAATTCGCCCTAGAAGGTGCGGCGGATGTCGAGGGCGGGCCCTGGGTGCAGGATTTCGCCGGCAACGTCAAGGGTGCCCCGGCGGGCATGCTGCAATGGCCACACCTGCTGCGGCTGGATCTCGCGCTCGGCCAGGTGGTGGCCGGCGAGCTGGTGCTGCCGGAGGAGCCGGGGGTGCGTGCCCGCGTGCGTGGGCAGGTGGTGGCGGTGGGGCCGCAGACGATCGCCTCGCGCCGTTTCGACGCCGCCGTGATCGAGCTCTTCGGCGATGCACAGCGCGGCGAGCGCAGCACGCGCGTGGATGGCGTGCTGGTGGTGGAC
>JBJTVI010000112.1:0-2218 GCA_046081145.1 Rubrivivax sp. | reverse complement strand
CTCGCGCCGCTGCCGGGCGAGCGCAGCACGGTGCCCGGGGCCGTGACGATCGAGCGGCCCACTCCATACGGCGACGTGAGCACCTACAACAACTTCTACGAGTTCGGCACCGACAAGTCCGACCCGGCGAGGGATGCGAAGTCGCTCAGGACCCGCCCCTGGACGGTGCAGGTCGAAGGCGAGGTGCGCAAGCCCGGCACCTTCGACATCGAGAGCCTGCTCAAGCTTGCCCCGATGGAAGAGCGCGTCTACCGCATGCGCTGCGTCGAGGGCTGGTCGATGGTGATCCCGTGGGTGGGCTGGTCGATTTCGGAGCTCATCCGGCGCGTGGAGCCCACCGGTAATGCGAAGTTCGTGCAGTTCGTGACGCTGGCCGACCGGGCGCAGATGCCGGGCTTGCGCTCCTCGGTGCTGGAGTGGCCGTACGTGGAGGCGCTGCGCCTGGACGAGGCGATGCACCCGCTGGCGATCCTGGCCTTCGGCCTGTACGGCGAGGTGCTGCCCAACCAGAACGGCGCGCCGGTGCGGCTCGTCGTGCCCTGGAAGTACGGCTTCAAGTCGGGCAAGTCGATCGTGCGCATCCGCTTTCTCGAGAAGCAACCCAAGACGAGCTGGGAGCTTTCCGCCCCGCAGGAGTACGGCTTCTACTCCAACGTCAACCCGAACGTGGACCACCCGCGCTGGAGCCAGGCCAGCGAGCGGCGCATCGGCGAGGACGGGCTCTTTGCCAAGAAGCGCCCCACGCTCATGTTCAACGGCTACGAGCAGCAGGTGGGGCAGCTCTACGCGGGCCTGGACCTGCGCAAGTTCTACTGAGGGCAGCGCCCGCTGCCGCGATGGCACGCGCCCTCAAGCCCGGGGTCTTCCTGGCCTGCCTGCTGCCTCTGGTATGGCTCGTGCTCGCCGCAGCCACCGACCGGCTGGGCGCCAACCCGGCCGAGGCGCTGATCCGCTCCACGGGTGACTGGACGCTGCGGCTGCTGTGCGCCACGCTGGCCGTGACGCCGCTGCGGCAGTGGACGGGCTGGCACGCACTCGCCCGGCTGCGCCGCATGCTGGGCCTGTACACCTTCTTCTATGCCGCGCTGCACGCGCTGGCCTACGCCTGGCTCGACATGGGGCTGGACATCGCCGACATCCTGCGCGACATCGCCAAGCGCCCCTTCATCCTCGTGGGCACGACGGCGCTGCTGCTGCTCGTGCCGCTGGCGGCCACCTCGCTGGACCGCGCGGTGCGGGCCCTGGGCGCGGCGCGATGGCGTGCGCTGCACCGCGCGGTGTACGCGGTGGCGGGCCTGGCGCTGCTGCACTTTTTCTGGATGCGCGCGGGCAAGAACGACTTTGCCGAGGTGGCGGTGTATGCGGCGATCCTGGGCGTCCTGTTGGGCTGGCGGCTGTGGAAGCAGGTCCGCCGCTGAAGGCGGCGCGGGCCTGAAGGGGCAGCGCTGCGGCTGCCGTCCGGGCCGAAGCCGCGCCGGGGCTTGCGGGAAAGCGACGACGCCCGCGCACGCGCCGAACCGCTACGATCCGCGCTTCGCGGGCCGGCGCCGTGCTGGCTCACTGCCCTCCCCCCACGATTCGAGGATGCCATGTTCAAGCTCAAGACCCTTGCCGCCGTCGCCGCCCTGGGCGTGTCGGCCGGCGCCTCCGCCCAGGTGGTGCTCGCTGCATCGTCCTGGCTGCCCCCTGCCCACCTGCTCTCGCGCGCCCAGGCCAGCTGGTGTGACGACGTGGCCAAGGCCACTCAGGACCGCGTGAAGTGCAACATCCTGCCCAAGCCGGTGTCGCCGCCGCCTGCCACCTTCGACGCCATCCGCGATGCGCAGGCCGACCTCTCCTTCAGCGTGCACGGCTACACTCCGGGCCGCTACATGATGACGGGCCTGGCGGAGTTCCCCTTCCTGGGCGACGACTCCGTGGCCACCAGCGTGGCCTACCAGCGCGTCTACGAGCGCCATCTGGCCCGCTTCAACGAGCACCGCGGGCTGAAGGTCATCACCGTGTTCACCCACGGCCCGGGCATGATCTTCAACAACAAGAAGCCGGTGCGCTCGATTGCCGACTTCGACGGCCTGAAGTTCCGGGTCGGCGGCGGCTTCGTCAACGATATCGGCAAGGCGCTGGGCGTCAACATGACGCTGCGCCCGGCCAGCCAGGCCTACGAGATGCTGTCCTCCGGCGTGATGGACGGCAACTGGTTCCCCGACGAGTCGGTGGT
>JBJTVI010000111.1:0-3324 GCA_046081145.1 Rubrivivax sp. | reverse complement strand
CAGCCAGACCACGGGCACCTGCGCACCGGCGTGGCGCGCGCGCTCGCCCGCGTAGTCCAGGTCGCGCCCGGCGGTGAGCTCCATCGGGGCCAGGCCGCGGTCGACCATCAGCACCTTGGGCACCTTGTGGGCCGACAGCCGCAGCGCCTCGTCGAGCAGCGGCTTGTAGGGCACGACCTTGCCGCAGCGGCTGCCGGCGTCGGCGCTCACCACCACGGTGGGCTCGGCGTCATCGATGCGGCTGGCCAGGCTCACGCTGGCAAAGCCGCCGAAGACCACCGAATGCAGCGCGCCGATGCGCGTGCAGGCAAGCATCGCGAACACCGCCTCGGGGATCATCGGCATGTAGACCAGCACGCGGTCACCGGCCTCCACGCCGAGCTCCTGCAGCATCGCGGCCATGCATTCCACCTCGCGCTGCAGCTCGGCGAAGGTGTAGACCACCTCCTTGTCCACCTCGGTGGAGACCCAGATCAGCGCGCGGCGATCGGGGTGTGTGGCGGCGTGACGGTCCACCGCGTTGTGGCACAGGTTGGTGGTGCCGCCCACGAACCAGCGTGCGAAGGGCGGGTTTGAATAATCGCAGACCTGCTGCGGGGGCGTCTGCCAGTCGATGAGGGCGGCCTGCTCGCTCCAGAACGCGTCGCGGTCTTGCAGGGAGCGGCGGTGAAAGTCGGCGTAGCCGGTCATGGCGGTCTCCTGATCGTGTGGTCGGGGCGGGTCTGGGGGCATTTCGCGGGGGCCGGGGGTGCGGCGGGCACTGTCGGATCAGGCGCTGACGAAGCCCTGACGCAGCCTCGCCCGCCGCGGCCCGGCACGGGCCCGCCTGATGCAGATCAAGCTCAGCCGATGCGCACGACGATGCGGCCCCGTACCTGCCCAGCCATGAGCCGCGCTGCGGCCGGCAAGGCGCCGGCCAGGTCGGTCTCCTCGACCATCGACTCGAGCCGGGCGGGGTCCAGGCTGCGCGCCAGCCGGGCCCACGCCTCGCGGCGCAGCGGCTGAGGGGCCATCACGCTGTCCACGCCCAGCAGTGCCACCCCGCGCAGGATGAAGGGCATCACGGTGGCGGGCAGGTCGGCGCCCTGCGCCAGGCCGCAGGCGGCCACGGCCCCGCCGTAGCGAACCTGCGCGCAGGCGTTGGCCAGCGTGTGACTGCCCACGGCATCCACCACCGCCGCCCAGCGCTCCTTCTGCAGCGGCTTGCCCGGCGCAGCCAGTTCGGCACGGTCGATCACGGCGTGCGCCCCCAGGCCCTTCAGGTAGTCGGCCTCGGCCACCTTGCCGGTGGCAGCCACCACCCGGTGCCCGAGCCCGGCCAGCAGCGCCACCGCCACCGAGCCCACGCCTCCGGTGGCACCGGTGACGAGCACGTCGCCGTCACCTGGCGCCAGGCCGTGGCGCTCCAGGGCCATCACGCACAGCATGGCCGTGTAGCCGGCCGTGCCGATGGCCATCGCCTGGCGCGGGGTGAAGGCCTCGGGCAGCGGCACGAGCCACTCGCCCTTCAGGCGCGCGCGCCCGGCCAGGCAGCCCCAATGCGTCTCGCCCACGCCGTAGCCGTTGAGCACGAAGCGATCGCCCGGTTTCCACTGCGGGTCATCACTCTGGAGCACGGTGCCCGCGCCGTCGATGCCCGGCACCATCGGCCACAGCCGCACCACCGGGGAGCGGTTGGTGAGCGCCAGGCCGTCCTTGTAGTTGAGCGTGGACCACTCCGGCTGCACCAGCACCCCGCCTGCGGGCAACTGCGGCAGGCTCGCCTCGTCGAGCGGGGCGAGCCGGGCGGAAAAACCCTCGGCCGACTTTTCGAGCAGAATCGCCTGGAACATGCCTGCACCTCGCTGCTTGCGTTGAAGCTCTCGTTGACTGCCATTCTGCCGCGGCGCCCTGACCGCCTGGCCCGCGCTACCCGGCCTGCCTGCCCGGCGCCTGGCCAAGGGCCAACCGTTGCGTGCCGCCGTTCGGCCTGGGCCTCTCGTGCGGCCTGGGCCTTGCGCGCCGCATGTACCGCCACGCTGGCACTGGCCACGGGCCTCGCCTGCCTCGGCGCCGCTGCCCAGCCAGCCGATGCGCCGCCCCGCAGCCCAGGCGACCCCGTGCTGCAGCTGCTCATCGACAAGGGCCTGCTCGAGGCCGAGGGCCGCGGCGAAGAGCTGGTGCGCCAGGTCCGAGACCGCGCCTCCGAAATGGTGATGGCGGCGATGAACTTCCTGGGGGTGCCGTACCGGCGCGGCGGCAGCAGTGCCGAGCAGGGCTTCGACTGCAGCGGCTTCACGCGGCACGTGTTCGAGATGAGCATCGGCCTGGTGCTGCCGCGGCGGGTGGACGACCAGGCTTCGGCCGGCGGCCTCTTCAAGGTAGGCCGGGAGGAGCTGCGCCCGGGCGACCTCGTCTTCTTCAACACGCTGCGGCGCACCTTCTCGCACGTGGGCATCTACGTGGGCGAGGGCAAGTTCATTCACGCCCCGCGCGCCGGCAAGGACGTGCGCATCGAGGACATGCGGCAGGCCTACTGGGCGCGTCGCTTCACCGGTGCGCGCCGTGTCGAGATGGGCGAATCCGGTGCCGCGGCCACCGCCGCCGCAGGAGCGGCCGCGCGCTGAGCGGCCGGGCACATCCCATGGGCGACAACGTCATTCCCCTGGCCGACCTGCGCCACGCCACGGCCCTGCCGACGATCCCGCACGATGCGCCGCCACCCTCGGGCCTGCTGGCCGACCGGCGCGGGCGCGCGCTGCGCGACCTGCGCATCTCCGTGACGGACCGCTGCAACTTCCGCTGCACCTACTGCATGCCCAAGGAGGTGTTCGACCGCGACCACCGCTTCCTGCCCCAGCCCGATCTGCTGACCTTCGAGGAGATCACGCGGCTGGCGCGCGTATTCGTGGCGCACGGGGTGCGCAAGCTGCGCCTGACCGGCGGGGAGCCGCTGCTGCGCAAAAACATCGAGGTGCTGGTGCGGATGCTCGCTGCGCTGCGCGACGACCAGGGCCAGCCGCTGGATCTCACGCTCACCACCAACGCGTCGCTCCTGGCGCGCAAGGCCCAGGCCCTGGCGGACGCCGGGCTGCGCCGCGTCACGGTGAGCCTGGATGCGCTGGACGATGCGGTCTTCCGGCGCATGAACGACGTGGACTTTCCGGTGGACGATGTGTTGGCGGGCATCGACGCCGCAGTGGCTGCCGGGCTCGGTCCCGTGAAGGTCAACATGGTGGTGCAGCGCGGCACGAACGACCACGAGATCGTCCCCATGGCGCGCCACTTCCGGGAGCGCCACGGCGGGCGCGTGGTGCTGCGCTTCATCGAGTTCATGGATGTGGG
>JBJTVI010000110.1:0-6651 GCA_046081145.1 Rubrivivax sp. | reverse complement strand
CGCGCTCGATTTCGCCGGCGGCACGGTGGTGCACATCAACGCCGCCGTGGCAGGTCTGGTGGGTGCCTACATGGTGGGCAAGCGCGTGGGCCTGGGCCGCGAGGCAATGGCCCCGCACAGCCTGACGCTGACGATGGCGGGTGCCTCGCTGCTGTGGGTGGGCTGGTTCGGCTTCAACGCCGGCTCCAACCTGGAAGCCAACGGCGTGGCGGCGCTGGCCTTCATCAACACGATCGTGGCCACCGCAGCGGCGACGCTGAGCTGGGCCGCGGCCGAGGCACTCACCAAGGGCAAGGCCTCGATGCTGGGTGCAGCCTCCGGTGCGGTGGCGGGCCTGGTGGCCATCACCCCGGCCTGCGGCTTCGTCGGCGTGGGCGGGGCGCTCGTCATCGGCCTGCTGTCGGGCGTGGTCTGCCTGTGGGGCGTGACGGGCCTGAAGAAGCTGCTGGGCGCCGACGACTCGCTGGACGTCTTCGGCGTCCATGGTGTGGGCGGCATCCTGGGCGCACTGCTCACGGGCGTCTTCGCCAGCCCCAAGCTCGGCGGCACCGGCACCTGCGACTACGTGGCCAACAAGTGCGGCGAGTGGACGAGCATCGGGGCGCAGGTCTCGGTGCAGGCCCAGGGCGTGATCTACACGGTCCTTATCTCGGGCATCGTGGCGCTCGTGGCCTTCAAGATCGTCGACATGGTGATCGGCCTGCGCGTGACGGAAGAAGAGGAGCGCGAGGGCCTGGACATCTCCTCGCACGGCGAGACGGCCTACAACAAGTAGCCCTTGCCAAGCCGGGTGGGCGGCCGCGGGCCGCCTCCTGGCGGGGGCCGTACGAGGGGTACGGCCTGATCGAATCCGAATGGGCTGCCGCGAGGCAGCCCCTTTTTCATGGGGTGGGCTCCGGGCGCGTCAGGCACCCTCTCTAGAATGCGGCCATGGTTCCCCATCTCGTCACGGCCCTGAGCGGGCCGATCAACGAGCTCGAGCAGCGCATCCTCGAATCGATGCCGGCCATCGAGCGCTGGTTCCGGCTGGAGTGGATGGAGCACACGCCGGCCTTCTACTGCTCGGCGGACATCCGCAACGCCGGCTACAAGCTCGCGCCGGTGGCCTCGAGCCTCTTTCCGGCGGGCTTTGCCAACCTCACGCCCGAGATGCTGCCGCTGGCGGTGCAGGCGGCGATGGCGGCCATCGAGAAGATCTGCCCGGAGGCGCGCAACCTGCTGCTCATTCCCGATCGGCACGATCTCAATCCTTTCTACCACTTCGGCGTGCGCACGCTGATGCAGGTGTTTCACCAGGCCGGCCTGAACGTGCGGCTGGGCTCGCTGGACCCGGCGCTCAAGGGGCCGATGAAGCTTGCCCTGCCCGATGGCGACGAGCTCGTGGTCGAGCCCGTGCTGCGCCAGCGCGGGCGACTGGGCCTGAAGGATTTCGACCCCTGCACGATCCTGCTCAACAGCGGGCTGCACGAGGGCGTGCCCGACAAGCTGCAGAGCCTGCACGAGCAGCACCTGCTGCCGCCGCTGCACGCGGGCTGGACGGTGCGACGCAAGAGCCGGCACTTCCAGAGCTACGAGGAGGTGGCCAAGCGCTTTGCCAAGCTCCTGGGGATGGATCCGTGGCTGATCCACCCGATGTTCGCCAACGCCGGCCCGCTGGATCTCACCGACGACAGCGGCATCGAGCCGCTGCGCCTGCACGTCGAGGCGATCCTGGCCAAGGTGCGGCGCAAGTACAAGGAGTACGGTATCGGCGAGAAGCCCTTCGTGCTCGTGAAGGCCGGCGACGGCAGCCACGCCATCGGCTGGATCTCGCTGCGCGATCCGCGCGAGCTCGACCAGGCCCTGCGCCGCCTGCGGGAGGAGGCCGCCGCCGCCGGTCGCCCGGCGCCGCGGGCGCACGAGATCATCGTGCAGGAGGGGGTGCCCACCTACGAGCGCATCAACGATGCCGTGGCCGAGCCGGTGGTCTACACGATCGACCGCTACGTGGTGGGTGGCTTCTACCGCGTGCACGCCGGCGTGGGCATCTACGAGAGCCTGAACGCACCGGGCTCGATGTACGTGCCGCTGGCCTTTGCCGAGAGCAACCACCTGCCGCGCCCGGGCGTCAAGCCCGGGGCGAGCGCCCCCAACCGCTTCTACATGTACGGCGTCATCGCCCGGTTGGCGATGCTGGCGGCGAGCTACGAGCTCGAGGCCACCGACCCCGAGATCGAACTTGACGAGTGAGGCAAAGGGCGCGACGATTGCTGCACCGCACAAATCGCGCCTGACTGCCTGAACCCGATTCCGGTGGTGCGCGAGGCGCGCGCCGCTTCTCCGATGTCCTCCCCCTCCCGACCGTCTGCCGGCCGGCCGCCCCTGGGCCTGGCGGTGGCTGCCATCGGCGTCGTCTACGGCGACATCGGCACGAGCCCGCTGTACGCGCTCAAGGAGGTGTTCGCCGAGGGGCGCGTGCCGCTCACGCCCGAGCATGTGCTCGGCATCCTCTCGCTCGTCTTCTGGACGCTCACGGTCATCGTCTCGCTCAAGTACGTCACGCTCATCCTGCGGGCCGACAACCATGGCGAGGGCGGTCTGGTGGCGATGCTGGCGCTGGCCTCGCAGGCGGTGAAGGACCGCCCGCAGCTACGCGCGCGGCTGCTGCTGGTGGGCATCTTCGGCACGGCCATCTTCTTCGGTGATGGCGTCATCACGCCGGCGGTGTCGGTGCTCTCGGCCGTCGAAGGCCTGGAGGTGGCCGCCCCGGCGCTGCATGCCTGGGTGGTGCCGGTGTCGCTCGTGGTGCTGGGCGCGCTCTTTGCCGGGCAGCGTTTCGGCACGGCGGCGGTGGGCCGCTTCTTCGGGCCCGTGATGCTCGTGTGGTTTGCGGTGCTGGCCGCGCTCGGCCTGTGGCACGTGGCGCGCGGACCGGCGGTGCTGGCCGCGCTCTCCCCGCACCACGCGCTGGCCTTCATGCTGGCCGAGCCGGGCGTGGCCTTCATCGCGCTGGGCGCCGTGGTGCTGTGCGTCACGGGAGCCGAGGCGCTCTATGCGGATCTCGGCCACTTCGGCAAGCGTCCCATCCGGCTGGCCTGGTTCGCGGTGGTGATGCCCGCGCTCGTGCTCAACTACTTCGGGCAGGGCGCGCTGCTGCTGGCCGGTCCGCAGGCGGTGCGCAATCCCTTCTACGAGATGGCACCCTCCTGGGCGCTGTACCCGCTGATCGCGCTGGCCACGCTGGCTGCCGTGATCGCCTCGCAGGCACTCATCACGGCAGCGTTTTCCGTCACCAAGCAGGTGATCCAGCTCGGCTACCTTCCGCGCCTGCGCATTGCCCACACCTCCATCCGCGAGACCGGGCAGATCTACATCCCGGCCGTGAACTGGGGGCTGTTCGCCTTCATCGTCGTGGCGGTGGTGGCCTTTCGCTCCAGCGGCGCACTGGCCTCGGCCTACGGCATCGCCGTGACCATCGACATGACGATCACCACCATCATGACCTTCTTCGTCATCCGCTTCGGCTGGCGGCTGCCCCTGGGGCTGTGCCTGGCGGCCACCGGCACCTTCTTCGTGGTGGACCTCGTCTTCTTCGCTGCCAACGCGGTCAAGGTGCTCGAGGGCGGCTGGTTTCCGCTCGTGATCGGCGCGCTCATGTTCACGCTCATGACGACCTGGCAGCGCGGCCGCACCCTGCTGGGCGAGCGGCTGCGCGACGACGCGATCGACCTGGACTCCTTCCTCGAGGCGGTGTTCGTGAGCCCGCCCGTGCGTGTGCCCGGCACGGCCGTGTTCCTCAACGCCGAGCGCGGCTCGACACCCTTTGCGCTGCTGCACAACCTCAAGCACAACAAGGTGCTGCACGAGCGCAACCTGTTCGTCACGGTGCAGCACCACGAGGTGCCCTGGGTCGGCTTCGACCGGCGGCTGGAGGTCGAGCCACTGGGCCACGACTGCTGGCAGCTCACGCTGCACTTCGGCTTCAAGAACGACCCCGACGTGCCCGAGGCGCTCAAGCTGCTGGCCCCGCACGGCATCGTGCTCGACGAGATGGACACGAGCTACTTCCTCAGTCGCGACTCGGTCATTCCGACCTTTGCGCGCGGCATGGCCCTGTGGCGCGAGAGACTCTTCGCCAGCATGCACCGCAATGCCGCCGGCGCGGCAGATTTCCTGTTCCTGCCGGCCAACCGCATCGTCGAACTCGGCTCCAAGGTCGAGATCTGACGCGGCTTCCACCCAGGCCCGCACCGCCGTGAAATTCCTCTTCGTCGCCGACCCGCTCGAGTCCTTCAGGGCCTACAAGGATTCCACCTGCACGATGATGCGCGAGGCGCAGCGCCGCGGCCACCGCGTGCTTGCCTGCGAGCCGCGCGACCTGCGCTGGGCGCGCGGTGCCCCCGTGACGGCGCGCGTGCGCGAGATCGTGCTGTCCACGCGCGACGACGACTGGTTCAGCGTCGTGGGCGAGGCGCAGGACTTCGCCCTCAACGAGGCGCAGGCCGTGGTGATGCGCAAGGACCCGCCCTTCGACAGCGAGTACTTCTACGCCACGCATCTGCTGGGCCAGGCCGAGCGCGAGGGCGCGCGCGTCTTCAACCGGCCCGCGGCGCTGCGCGACCACCCGGAAAAGCTCGCCATCCTCGAGTTCCCCGACTTCATCGCACCCACGCTCGTCACGCGCAGCGAGGCCGACATCCGCGCCTTCCATGCCGAGCATCGCGACGTGATCCTCAAGCCCCTGGACGGCATGGGCGGCATGGGGATCTTCCGGGTCGGCGCCGACGGCCTGAACCTGGGCGTGATCTGCGAGACGCTCAACCGCGGCGGGGCGGCCACCGTCATGGTGCAGAAGTACCTGCCCGAGATCGCCCAGGGCGACAAGCGCGTGCTCGTGATCGGCGGGCGCCCCGTACCGTACGCGCTGGCGCGCATCCCCCAGGACGGCGAGGTGCGGGGCAACCTGGCCGCCGGCGGCCGGGGCGTGGCGATGGCGCTGACCGACCGCGAGCGCGAGATCGCCCTGGCGCTCGGCCCGGTCCTGGCCGCGCGCGGGCTGCTGCTGGTCGGGCTGGACGTGATCGGCGGCAGCCTCACCGAGATCAACGTGACCAGCCCCACCTGCTTTCGCGAGATCATGGATCAGAGCGGCTTCGACGCGGCCGGCATGTTCGTCGACGCGCTACTGGAGGCTCTGGCATGACCGCACTGACCACCCCCTGGGAGCCGACGCCGGCACTGCTGGAGCGGCTCACGCGCGCTGCCCGCTTCGATTGCGAGTATGGGCGCGGCCTGGCCAATCACCTGCCGATGGCGCTGGCCAGCCTGGCGCGGCTGGGTGCCGACGAGGGCCGGCTGCAGGGCTTCGAGTCGGCCTATGTCACGCAGCTTCAGGCGGCCCCGCCGGCGCGCGAGTGGCCGCGGGGCGAACCCTGGCGCCCGCCGCTGGGCCGGCGTGCCGCCTGGCCCGCCTACCGATCGCTCTTTGCCGAGTGGATCGAGCACGAGGGCTCGGCCGACGTGCTTGCGCAGGTGCTGCCGTGGCTGTGGCCGGGCGTGGGGGCCGCAGGCTTTCATGGCCTGATCCGAACCGCCAGTGCCGCGCGCAGCGGGCACCGTGGCGAGGTCGCCGAGGGCCTGGCTTACTGGAGCTGCCGCTACCTCCCGCTGGGCGAGCTGCCCGAGCCGCCGCGTGCCGGCCGCCGCGCCGCCCGTGACCCCGTGCAACTGCTGCGGCGACTGCACGCAGGCTCATCGGATGCCCGCCTCATCGCGAAGCGCATGCAGGAAGCCTCGCTATCGGGCGAGGTCAACCGCGTAGCCGCGCGCCTGCTCGTCACCGAGGAGACCCCGCGGCTGCTGGCGCGCGCGGCCGCCCAGGCACTGGCCGGCAGCGGCGACTTCACGGCGCTGCACCTCGTCACGGCCACGCACGCCATGCGCGTGCTCACGCGCTTCGTGGAGGCGCCGCTGGCCGGCTGGCGGGCCTTCTGGCAGGCCTATGCGCACGCCGTGGTGGCCGCGAGGCTGCAGCGCCGGCCTGCGGCCAGGCTGCTCGAGTGGGAGACGCTGGTGGCCGCGGCGCTGGCCAGCGATGACGAGCACGTCATCAAGCTCGTGGAGAGCTGCCGCGAGGAGGAGCGCGCCTGGGCCGAGCCGGGAGAGACGCTGTGGCGGCAGGCCGCCTCGCAGTACGTGGCCCGGGCCGGCTCAGCGGGCTGATTCGCCCAGCTGAATCACCCGGCTGAATCACCCAGCCCACACAAGCTCCGCCGGTGCGGCCGGCTCAGGTGAACCCCGCCGGCGGACAATCCCGCCATGGCCCTGATCTCGATTGCCGACGCCCACCTCGCCTTTGGCCACGTGCCGCTGCTGGCCGGCACGCAGCTTTCCCTCGAGCCGGGCGAGCGCCTGGGCCTGATCGGGCGCAATGGCACGGGCAAGTCTTCCTTGCTCAAGGTGCTGGCCGGGGTCGAGCGGCTCGATGACGGGCTGGTGCAGCTCACCGGCGGGCTGCGCCGCGTCTACGTCGCCCAGGAGCCGGCCTTCGCTGCGCAGGCCACCGTCTTCGAGGCGGTAGCCGAAGGGCTGGCTCAGGTACGTGCCTTGCGCGCGCGCTACGAGCGCCTGGCGGGCACGGCGACGGGGGCGGCTGCGCCGGTCGGGCTCGAC
>JBJTVI010000109.1:0-7132 GCA_046081145.1 Rubrivivax sp. | reverse complement strand
CCTCGTCGCGCACCTGCACGCCCAGCGCCTGCGCGCTGCGGTAGTAGGCATTGACCAGCGCCTTGCCCCCGCCCATGAAGAATGCGTTCGTGCGCGACAGGTGCAGGGTGCCGGACAGCGAGGGCTGGAAGTGCACGCCGTGCCGGCGCATCCAGCTGCGCACGGTGGCCGATTCCCGGATCACGAAGCGGGCGAGCGGCTCGTTCGTTCGCCCGCCCGTGACCTTCAGCAGGTCCTCCCAGAACTCCTGTTCCGGGTAGGCCCCGGTGAGCACATCCTGTGGCGCGTCGTGCATGCAGCGGATGTTGCGGGTGTGCATCGAGTTGCCGCCACGCCAGTCGCGCGGGGCGGACTCGAGCAGGTACACCGAGGCCCCGGCCTCGCGTGCGGCCAACGCTGCACACAGCGCCGCGTTGCCGCCGCCCACCACGAGAACGTCGACGATGTCGGAACGCGACATCCGTTCAACAGGCATCGCAAGCTTCCCCTGGCCGGAGTTCTCCAGGCGCATGCCGGTACGCCAGACGGCCGCGCACGGCTCAGTCCGGCTTGATGCTGGCGCGCTTGACGATCTCGCTCCAGGTCTTCTGCTGCTGCGCGATGAACGCGGCGAACTCCTCCGGCGGGCCGCCGCCTCCGGTGGCGCCATCGTTGGTGAAGCGGCTCGTCACGGCGCTGCTGCGCAGGGCCTTGAGCGACTCCTCCTGCAGCCGCTTGACGATGTCGCGCGGCGTGCCGGCTGGCGCGAGGATGCCGTACCACTGCGAGGTCTCGAAATCCTTGAAGCCCATCTCGGCCACCGTGGGCACATCGGGCAGCGCGGCGATGCGCTGGGCCGTGCCCACGGCGATCGCGCGCAGCTTGCCCGACTTGATGTGCGGCAGCAGCGCCGGCAGCCCGGCCGAGGTGGCCTGCGTGCGGCCGGCCAGCAGGTCCGTCAGCTGCGGGCCCGTGCCGCGGTAGGGAATGTGCGTGATGAACATCCCCGTGACCAGCTTGAGGTACTCCATCGCCAGGTGCCCAGCGCTGGCATTGCCGGCCGAGCCGTAGTCGAGCTTGCCGGGGTTCTTCTTCACGTAGGCCACGAACTCGCGGAAATCCTTGGCCGGCACATCCGGGTGGATGGCAAAGGGGTTGGGCACCTTGGCCAGCAACGTCACCGGAACGAAGTCGCGGTTCACGTCGTAGGGCTGGTTGTTGAAGATGTAGGGATTCACGGCCAGCGACCCCACGTGGCCCAGGATGATCGTGTGGCCGTCGGGCGCGGCCTTGGCCACATCCGTCATGGCCGGGATGCCGGCACCCCCGCCCTTGTTGTCGACGAAGACCGTCTGGCCGAGCTGCTTGGAGAGCTCTTGCGCCACCGTGCGCGCCACGATCTCGGAGGTGCCCCCGGGGGCAAAGGGCACGACGAAGCGGATGGACTGGCGTGGCCAGGTCGCCTGGGCTTGCGCCCAACCGGGCGTGAGCGAAGGCGCAAGCAGGGCGGGGGCGGCCAGCAGGTGGCGGCGTGTCAGGGTCATGGGGTCTCCTTGGGATTCTTGTGAGGGGCAGGCCGGCCGCCGCCGGCCACATCGGGCCTGCGGCTAGAACTGGTAGCGGCGCAGCCCCCCATCCACCGGGATCACGGCCCCGGTGATGTAGGCCGCCAGCGGGCTGGCGAGAAAGCATACGAGGTTCGCGATGTCCTCGGGCTCACCATAGCGCCCCACCGGAATCTCGTTCTCGCACTGCCACTGCCGGTACTCGGGCGTGTAGTTGCGGTAGATCTGCTCGGAGTGGATGCGCCCGGGCGGGATGCAGTTCACGGTGATGCCATGCGGCCCGACCATGCGCGAGAGGCCCTTGGCCCAGCTGTGCAGCCCCGCCTTGGCGCAAAAGGCCCCGTTGACATGCTCGGGCTCACTCTTGCCCGTGATGTTGAGGATGCGACCCCAGCGGCGCTCGATCATGCCGTCCACCAGCGCGTCGGCAAGCTGGCGCGGGCGGTGGAAGTTCAGCGTGATCGCCTCCTGCCACTGCGCCTCGCTCACGTGCAGCTCCTTGAAGCTGCGCGAGCCGCCAGCGTTGTTGACGAGGACGTCCACGTGCCCGAGCCCCTCGCGCGCGGCCTGTGCGACGCGGGCGGCGGCGTCCTCGGCGTACATGTCCTGTTCGATGAGCACAGGGGCATGGCCGCCGGCGGCGACGATCTCGTCGGAAAGCTCGCGCAGCTTGTCCGCGCGGCGCGCGGTGAGGGCCACGCGCACGCCCTCGGCGGCCAGGGCTCGGGCGATGCCGCGGCCGATGCCCACGCTGGCGCCGGTGACGAGGGCGGTGCGGTCTTGAAGCTGCAGGTCCATGGGGGTCAGGCGGTAGGGGTCACAGGGGGAAACTGCTCGGTATCCACCTCGGACTGCGAGGTGGCGGGGTAGCGCGGGCCGCACACGTCGGCAGCCGGAAAAAGCGCCTCGGCGCGCGCATGCAGCGCGGGTACGATGCGCAGTTGAGCCGCCGCGACGTTCTCGCGCAGGTGGGCCAGGCTCGTGGTGCCGGGAATGGGGATCACATCGGGCCCGCGGTCGAGCAGCCAGGCCAGCGCAAAGGCTGCGGGGCTGCAGCCCGCCTCGCCCGCAAAGGCGCGAAACTGCGCGAGCCGCTCGAGGTTGCGCTGCCAGGTCTCGCCCACGAAACGCGGGTTGGTGCGCCGCAGGTCGCCGGCCTGGAGAGCGGCGGTGTCCAGCGGTGACTCGGCGAAGTAGCCGCGCGCCACCGGGCTGAAGGCGACGAAGGCCACGCCCAGTTCGCGGCAGGCCTGCAGCACCGCGACCTCCGGGTTGCGCGTCCACAGCGAGTACTCGGACTGCAGCGCAGCGATCGGGTGCACCGCGTGCGCGCGGCGCAAGATGGGCGCCGAGACCTCGCTCAGGCCCAGCGCCCTCACCTTGCCCGCTTCCACCAGGCGCGACATCTCCCCCACCGAGTCTTCGATCGGCACGGTCTTGTCCCAGCGGTGCAGGTAGTAGAGGTCGATGACCTCCGTGCCCAGCCGCCGCAGGCTGTCTTCGCAGTTGCGGCGGATGGCCCCGGGGCGGCCATCGATCACGCGCTTGACGCCGCCGTCCGGGAAGGTGACGCCAGCCATGCCCCCCTTGCTCGCCAGCACGATGCGCGAGCGGTGGGGCTTGAGCACCCGGCCCACGAGCGTCTCGTTGGCCCCGAAGCCATAGAGAGCGGCGGTATCGAAGAGCGTGACGCCCAGGTCGAGCGCCTCCAGCAGCAGGCGCTCGGCCGCCTCGGGCGGGGGCGGCTCACCGTAGGCGTGGCTGAGGTTCATGCAGCCCAGGCCGATGCAGGGGACCTCGAAGGGACCCAGGCGGCGAAGATTCATGGGCAGGCCTTCGTGTGGTGCGAGCCGGGAGGGGCAACGGGGGGGAGGGCCGATTCGATCATGCGAGCTGCCCCTCCAGCGCGTGCAGCACTTCGTAGCAGGGCAGCACCTGCGCCACGCTCGCATTGGGCTCGCGGCCCTCGCGGATGGCGGCGAAGAACTCGCGGTCCTGCAGTTCGATGCCGTTCATCGACACCGCCACCTGCGACACGTCGATCTTCTCCTCCTTGCCGTTGTAGAGATCATCGTAGCGGGCGATGTAGGTGGCGGTGTCGCCGATGTACCGAAAGAAGGTGCCCAGCGGCCCGTCGTTGTTGAAGGACAGGCTGAGCGTGCAGATCGCGCCGCTCGCGGCCTTGAGCTGGATGCTCATGTCCATCGCGATGCCGAGCGTGGGATAGATGGGCCCTTGCAGCGCGTTGGCCTGCACGACGGGGCTTTGCGCCTGGTAGGCGAAGAGGTCTACCGTGTGCGCGGCGTGGTGCCACAGCAGGTGGTCCGTCCAGCTGCGCGGCTGGCCCAGGGCGTTCATGTTCGTGCGACGGAAGAAGTAGGTCTGCACGTCCATCTGCTGGATGCGGAAAGCGCCCGCGGTGATGCGCTGGCGCACCCACTGGTGGCTCGGGTTGAAGCGCCGCGTGTGGCCGCACATGGCCACGAGGCCCGTCTCGCGCTGGCGCTGCACGACGGCCTGGCCGTCCTTGAGCACATCGCACAGCGGGATCTCCACCTGCACATGCTTGCCCGCCTCGAGGCACGCCAGCGACTGCGCGGCGTGCATCTGCGTGGGCGTGCACAGGATGACCGCATCCACCTGCGCGATCTTCAGGCTCTCGGCGAGGTCCGTCGTGACGTGGGGGATGCCGTACTTGTCGGCCACCTCTTTCGTCTTGTCGTACTCGCGACCGACGAGCGAGATCACCTTCACGTCCGGGATGTTGCGGATGCCGTCGAGGTGCTTGATGCCGAAGGCGCCGGCGCCGGCGAGGGCGACATGGATGGTCATGGAAGAAGCTTTCCTGAAAGATCGCAGGGGTTCGTGAGGGGCGCAGGGCGGGACGGGGCGAGCCGCTTCAGTTCTCGAGAATCAGGTGCCCCACCGCCGTGTTCGAGGCGGGCACATGGTAGAAGCGGAGCGCCACGCGCGGCTTGGCACCGCCTGCCACATCGGCCATCGCGCCACGCGCGATCAGCCACATCACGAGCTCGATGCCCTCGCTGCCGGCCTCGCGCACGTAGTTGATGTGCGGGAGCTGGGCGAGCTCGGCGGGCTCGTCGATCAATCGGTCGAGGAAACGGTTGTCCCACTCACGGTTGATGAGGCCAGCGCGCGGGCCCTGCAGCTGGTGGCTCATGCCGCCAGTGCCCCAGATCTGCACGTTCAACGGCGCATCGAAGGATTCCACCGCGCGGCGGATGGCCTGCCCGAGCGCGAAGCAGCGCCGCCCCGACGGCACCGGGTACTGCACCACGTTGACGGCAAAGGGAATCACCGGGCAGGGCCAGGCACCGGTGCTCGGATCCTGCGCCCCGCACATCAGGCTCAGCGGCACCGTCAGGCCGTGGTCCACGTCCATGCGGTTGACGATGGTGAGGTCGAAGTCGTCCTGGATCACGCTGTGTGCGATGTGCGAGGCGAGTTCCGGGTGGCCCTGCACCACCGGTACCGGCCGCGGGCCCCAGCCTTCGTCGGCCGGGGCGTAGCTCGCGGCCGTGCCGATGGCGAAGGTGGGGATCATCTCCAGGCTGAAGGCGGTGGCGTGGTCGTTGAAGACGAGGAAGATCACGTCGGGGCGGTTGTCGCGCAGCCAGGCCTTCGAGAACTCGTAGCCGGCGAACACCTTCTGCCAGTAGGGCTCGCCGGCCTTGCCGAGGTCGAGCGCAGCGCCAATGGCGGGCACGTGCGAGGTGTAGACGGAAGCGGTGATGCGGGCCATGTTCAGAACCCCGCCTTCGTGCTGCTGCCCTGGGGCTGGCGGTGGGGCTGCGCGCTGCCGTCCTCGCCCAGGCGGCGGTTGCCCTCCACGCTGCGGCCACCCGAGACCATCATGTCGCGGTACTCCTCTTCGGTCATGCCGGTCATGCTGCCGGCCATCTGCTGGAAGCTCTTGCCGTAGGTGGCGCCGATCTTGGCCAGGAAGTAGATGTTGCCGCCTTCGGCGATGCAGCGGTTCAGGTCGCGCGCGAGCACGGCCTGCTTCTGGGCCTCGGTCATGGGCCACTCGTCGAGGTAGCTGCGGGGGTCGGCCAGAAAGCGCTCGCGATTGGGCGCCTTCATGAGGCTCATGCAGAACTGGTTGAGGGCGTAGCCCTTGCGGGATTGCTCGGCATCGAAAATGGTGGTGCCGGGGATGTCGAGGTAGGGTTTGTCGAGGGGCATGTCAGGTCCTTTGCCGATCTTGGCGGGTGATGACCTCGCGAGCCGTTGGGGCGGGGCAACCCCCTCCGCTCATGTCCCCCGGTCTGGGCTGCGCCCAGCCCTCCTCCTTTACTTCGCTGCGGGGGTTACCCCACCCCAACGGCCTGCCGGCATGGCAGGCGCGCCAAGGTGTCAGCCGCCTGGGAGGGCGTGGTGCCCTGTGGAGCGAAGTAAAGGAGGAGCCATCGGCTGCAGGCCGATGGCGGGGGACATGAGCGGAACAGGGCGCCGCGCCCTCCCAGGCATGCCGCGATGCAGGCATGAGTCCGTCAGTCACCGGACACCTCCTCCGGCCAATACAACCTCATCGGGTTGTCCACCAGCAACTTGCGCTGCAGCTCCGCGGACACCGCAATGCGCGGGATGAAGTCCACCAGCAGCCCATCGTCGGGCATGTGCTCCTTCAGGTTCGGATGCGGCCAATCGGTGCCCCAGAGCACACGGTCGGGGAACTCCTCCACCACGCGCCGGGCGAAGGGCACCACGTCGCGGTAGGCAGAAGCTTCACCGTTCAACGCAGGCGGCCCCGACACGCTCAGCCGCTCCGGGCAGCTCACCTTGCTCCACACGTTGCCATGCTCGCGCATGAAACGCAGGAAGAGCGTGAACTCGGGTCCGTCCAGGGGTTTGCGAACGTCCGGGCGGCCCATGTGGTCCACCACCACGGTGGTGGGCAGCGCGGTGAAGAAATCCCAGAGCTCGGGCAGGTCCACCGCCTCGAAGTAGATCACCACGTGCCAGCCCAGCTCGGCCACGCGCGCGGCGATCTCCATCAGCTCGTCCTTCGGCGTGAAATCCACCAGGCGCTTGACGAAGTTGAAACGCACGCCGCGCACGCCCGCGGCGTGCAGGGCCTGCAGCTCGGTGTCGGTGATGCTGCGACGCACGGTGGCCACGCCGCGGGCGCGGCCGCCCGAGGCCAGGCAGGCATCGACGAGTGCGCGGTTGTCGGCCCCGTGGCAGGTGGCCTGCACGATCACGTTGCGGGCAAAGCCGAGGTGGTCGCGCAGCGCGAAGAGCTGGTGCTTCGACGCATCGCAGGGCGTGTACTTGCGCTCGGGCGCGAAAGGAAACTCGTCGCCCGGGCCGAACACGTGGCAGTGCGCATCCACGCTGCCCGCAGGCACGCGAAAGCGCGGCACAGAGGGGTTCGCGTACCAGTCGAGCCAGCCGGCGGTCTTGTCGAAAGCCATCGTTCAGGTGTCCTTGTGCTTCAGGTGGGCGAGCATGCGGTCAGCCTCGAGCCGCCAGTCGGCGCTGCGCGCAAAGCCGGGTGTGCCGCGGACGCCGAAGAGGCCGTCATCGGCGAGGTCAGCCACCCAGGCCTGGCGCTCGGCCGTGCC
>JBJTVI010000108.1:0-3509 GCA_046081145.1 Rubrivivax sp. | reverse complement strand
GCTCTCGTGGTTGGGCACGTGGTCCGGCACACCCAGACCCGGCGCGTCGACGATGGCGCTGCCATCGGCCGGGGGGAAGCCCCCGTCTGCAAAGGGCCGCTCGGGCACACGCAGGCGGACCCAGCCGGTGCGCGAGAGCTCATCGAAATCGACCGCATCCGGGCGAAAGGCGGCGCGCGCGATCTGCTCGTCGCTGTCGGCGAAGCAGGGTTCGTCGAAGCCCATGCAAGCCGCCAGGCGCCTGAAGATCTCGGTGTTGGGCAGCGCCTCGCCCAGCGGGGCAATGGCGGGATGGTTCACGAGCGCCCAGGTGTGCCCATAGCTGCGGTGCACATCCAGATGCTCGAGCTGCGTCGTGGCCGGCAACACCAGGTCGGCCAGATCGGCCGTATCGGTCATGAAGTGCTCGAGCACGACGGTGTAGAGCTCCTCGCGCGCAAAACCCGCCGCCACGCTTGCCGATTGCGGTGCCACCGCCACCGGGTTGCTGTTGTAGACCACCACCGCCTCGATGCGCGGGCCAAAATCCGGCGAGGCCTCGCGCAGCAGGTCCTGCCCAATCGTGCTCATGTTGACCAGGCGCGGTCGGGGCGTGGGCATCAGGTCCGGCCGCTCCAGCGCAGCGGTGTCGACCGCCGACGCGAACCAGCCCGACGAGGACAGCAGCAGACCGCCGCCGCGCTCCCGCCACGCGCCCGTGAGGCAGGGCAGCAGCGCCACCAGGCGCACCGCATTGCCGCCGCCGTGCGCGCGCTGCATGCCGTAGTTCAGGCGAATCGCCGCCGCGCGCGTCGTGCCGTAGGCCTGAGCCAGCTCACGCACCTTCCGCTCCGACAGGCCGCACACCTGTGCTGTGCGCGTGGGGGGCCACTGAAGCGCACGCGCGCGCAGCTTCTCCCAGCCGTTGACGTGGCGGGCCAGGTAATCGTGATCGAGCCAATCGTGCACGATGAGTTCGTGCATCAGGCCCAGCGCCAGCGCGCCGTCGGTGCCGGGCAGCAGGGCCACGTGTTCGTGGCACTTGTCGGCCGTCTCGGTGCGGCGCGGGTCGATGGCCACGAGCCTCGCCCCGGCGCGCTTGGCCGCCTGGGCCACGCTCCAGAAGTGCACGCTCGAGGCGATCGGGTTGCTGCCCCAGATAAGGATCAGCCGCGCGTGCTCGAAATCCTGCACGTGCATGCCCACCTTGCCGCCGTAGGTGGCCGCCAGCGCCTCGCCCCCGGCGCTGGCGCAGATCGTGCGGTCCAGCCGGGAGGCGCCCAGGCGGTGGAAGAAGCGCGCGGCCAGGCTCTCGCCTTGCACCAGCCCCATCGTGCCAGCGTAGCTGTAGGGCAGGATCGCCTGGGCCGCCCCAGGGCCCCGCGCGGCGATCGCGCCCAGGCGCTGCGCCACTTCCTCGATCGCTTCATCCCAGCCGATGGGCCTCCAGCGCCCCGAGCCCTTCGGCCCGTCGCGGCGCATGGGGTGCAGCACGCGCTCGGGGTGGTAGGTGCGCTCGGCATAGCGGCTCACCTTCGTGCACAGCGCCCCGTGCGTGGGCGGGTGGTCCGGGTCGCCCTCGATGCGCACCACGCGGCCTTCGGCCACCGTCACGCGCATGGCGCAGGTGTCGGGGCAGTCGTGCGGACAGGCCGCGTGCACGGTGCGCGTGGAGGTGGGGGTATCGAGCAACGCCATATCGGTAAAGGACGAGTCGGTTCAGGCCGCCAGCCAGCCCGTTTCGCGCAGCGCCTCGCGGCAGCCCGTTGCGCCGGTGAAGTGCACCGCCTGCCAGCCGCGGGCCCGAGCCGCCTCGACGTTGCCGGCATGGTCATCGATGAAGACCGTGCGCGGCGGATCGAGTTCGAAGCGCTGCTCGGCCAGCTCGTAGATCGGCGCGTGCGGCTTCATCAGCCCGACCCGGCCCGAAAAGATGCCGTCGTGAAAGGCGGCCAGGAAGGGATTCACGCGCTCGAGATGGGCCGCATAGGGCACCGGCATGTTCGACAGGAAGTAGAGCCGGTGATCGGCTGCACGCAGCGCCTGGAGCACCTCCACCACCTCGACCTGCGGCTGCAGGTGCTGCGGAATCGCATCGATCACGCGCCGCACCTGCTGCGCCTGCGCGCCGATGCGCCCGGCGATGCGCTGCGCAAGCGTGGCCTCGTCGAGCTGCCCCAGATCGAACTTCGCCCAGTCGCTGTCGGGCGTGAAGCTCTGGAAGATCGAGGCCGCCAGCGTGCGAGCGGCGGTTTCGTCAGGCGCCAGCTCGGGCACGGTTTCACGCAGAAGCGTCAACGGCTGCCAGTGAAACAACACCGCGCCGAAGTCGAACACGACGGCGCGCCTCATGCCCGCAACTTTCCGATCAGCCCGGCGGTGGAGGCATCCAGACCCGAGGCGTCGCCACTGGCCAGGCGCGGCAGCAGCTCGTTGCACAAGGCCTTGCCGAGCTCCACCCCCCACTGGTCGAAGCTGTTGAGGCCCCACAGGGCGCCGCTCGTCCAGACGCGGTGCTCGTACAGCGCAACCAGGGCCCCGAGCGAACGCGGCGTGAGCGCCTGCAGCAGCAGCGTGGTGCTCGGCCGGTTGCCTGGAAAGCGCCGGTGGCGCGCCAGCACGGCCGCATCCATCGCGGGGTTGGCCGAGGGCACGCGCTCGGCCTGCGCCTGCTCCACCGTCTTGCCCTGCATCAGGGCCTGCGACTGCGCCAGCGCATTGGCCAGCAGCTTGTCGTGCAGGCCTGGCAGGCCGTGCGACGGCTCCTTGACGACGATGAACTCCACCTGCACGACGTCCGTGCCCTGGTGCAGCATCTGGAAGTAAGCGTGCTGGCCGTTGGTGCCGGGCTCACCCCACACCACCGGGCTGGTTCCGAAGGGCAGCGCCTCGCCGGAAAGGTCCACGCCCTTGCCGTTGGATTCCATCTCGAGTTGCTGCAGGTAGGCCGGCAGCCGCCGCAGGCCCTGGTGGTAGGGCGCCACGCTTCGGCTCGAAAACCCCTGGAAGTTGCGGTACCACACGTCCAGCAGGCCCAGCAGCATCGGCACATTGCGCGCGGCCGGCGCCTCGGCGAAATGTCGGTCCATCGCGTGCGCGCCCGCCAGCAGCTCGCGAAAGCCCATGCGGCCAATGGCGATCGCGATGGGCAGCCCGATCGCGCTCCACATCGAGTAGCGCCCGCCCACCCAGTCCCAGAAGCCGAAGGTGCGCGTGATGCCGAACTCGGCGGCCGCGTGCAGGTTCGTCGTCACGCCCACGAAATGCCGGGCGCGATCGGTACCGCCCTGGGCGTCGAACCAGTCGCGCGCGGCGTACGCGTTGGCCATCGTCTCCTGCGTGGTGAAGGTCTTGGAGGCGACGACGAACAGCGTGCGGTCGGGGTCGAGTCGGCGCAGCACCGGCGTGATGTCGTGGCCGTCGACGTTGCTCACGAAGTGCATGCGCAGCCCGCGGTGGGCGAAGGCATCGAGCGCGGCCACCGCCATCTGCGGGCCAAGGTCCGAACCGCCGATGCCGATGTTGACGAC
>JBJTVI010000107.1:0-3334 GCA_046081145.1 Rubrivivax sp. | reverse complement strand
CGCGGCCTGCAGCGGGCGCAGCGTGCGCGATTCCTTACCTTCGGCATCAGGCTCGGCCAGCCAGGTCTGGCCCATGTCCTCGACCAGCACCCCGAGGCGCGTGAGCATCTTCATGAGCCGGGCGATGACGGTGTGCAGCAGCGCATTGAACTCGTCGTCGGTCGGTGCATCCGACATGCCGCTCGGAACACCCCCAGAAGCGACAACCCCGCCGCCGTTGCCGAGGCGCAACGAGGGGGCAATCAGGCCAAAACTGACACCAAACCTCTAACGGCACCCGCTGGCGCTGCCCAAATGGACAACGGGCTAGAAGCCGAAACCGCTAACCCGTTGATTCCATTCGATATTCTGGTGGGCCCTGTAGGATTCGAACCTACGACCAACGGATTAAGAGTCCGCTGCTCTACCAACTGAGCTAAGAGCCCCTGGGGTGCGCGCGCCACACCGGGAGGTGTGGTGGGTTGTGCAGGATTCGAACCTGCGACCAACGGATTAAAAGTCCGCTGCTCTACCGACTGAGCTAACAACCCCCGCGGCAGAGCCCTCCATTATAGCGCAGAGCGGCGTCGATGGCTTGTGCGGCGGCCACGAGGCCGAAGGTGGCGGTGACCATCACGCTCGAGCCATAGCCCGCACACGCCAGCGGGGCCCCTGCCAGCGACGCCGCATCCTCGCCCGGGCTGGACGATTCGCAGGCCGCCCGAGGGCGCATCACGGCCTCGCGCGAGAACACGCAGCGCAGCCCCACCGGGCCGCATCGCGCCGCACCGTGCAGCTTGCGCAGGCGCTGGCGCACCGACGCCAGGAGGGGGTCGTGCGTCACCTGGGCGAGGTCGCCCACTTCCACGCGCTGGGGCTCGCGCTTGCCTCCCGCCGCGCCCGTGAGTACGAGCGGCACGCAACCGGCCAGGGCCCAGGCGGCCATCGCCGTCTTGGCGGAGGTCTGGTCGCAGGCGTCCACCACGGCATCCACGGGGCCGCCCAGCAGGGCAGGCCAGTTCTGCGCGGTGGCGAACTCATCGACCACCTGCACTCGGCAACCGGGGTGGATGTCGGCGATGCGCTCGCGCAGCGCCTGCCCCTTGGCCTGGCCCAGCGTGGCACCCAGCGCCTGAACCTGGCGGTTGATGTTGGATTCGGCCACGTGATCGAAATCGATGAGCACCAGGCCGGCCACGCCGCTGCGCGCCAGCGCCTCGGCCGCCCACGATCCCACGCCCCCCAGGCCGACCACGGCCACGCGCAACGCGCGCAAAGCGGCGTAGTCCTCTTGACCGTAGAGGCGGCGCAGGCCGCCGAAGCGACGCTCATCGGCCTGGCCCGGGCCCACCTCGCCCATGGCTGGCACCACCGGTGCCGCGCCGGCTGCAGGCGCCCAGGCCGCAGGCATCGCGTTCAGAGCTGGCGCTCGAGCCGCCACATCTGCCAGCGCAGGCCGAGCACGCCGCCGGCGATGATGCCCCCCAGCGCGATGAAGCTGCCCAGCGCCAGCGTGGAGACGCCCGACAGGCCCTGCCCCACGGTGCAGCCCATGGCCGTGACGCCGCCTGCGCCCATGAGCACCGCCCCCACGAGGTGGTTGGCCGTGTCCTCGGTGCCGCCAAAGCCCTCCCACCTGAAGCTGCGCGTGGCCCCTGCCACGAGCGCCGAGCCCAGGATCACGCCCACGGTGCTGACGATGGCCAGCGTGAGTACCTTGCTCTTGTCGCTGAAAAGCATGAGCCAGTCGAGCGTGTAGGCCATGGGTGCCACGAAGGTGAGCGACTCCATGCGGCCGCTGTTGGTGGCGAGAAAGGCCTCCTCCAGGGTCTGCGGGTGTTCGGCGAGATGGCCGAGCCGCCCGCTGACCCACCACACGCCCGCGATCACCGCGCCGCTCCCGAGCCCGCCCGGCAGCACGTCGGCGCTGCGCCCCTCGCGCCGCATCAGGGCCCAGGCCACGAAGCCCCCCCCCACCACGAGCCCCAGCACCAGCGCCAGCGTGCCCTTTGGCGCGCCCAGGGCGTGCGCGGCCAGCGAAGGAAGATCCTGGTTCACGGGAAGCGTGAGGGCCACCGCATCCACCGTTGCCACGCGCCACACGCCCAGGAGCCCGCGCATCGTCATGTAGGCGCTGATGCCCAGCACGCAGAACACGACGAGCGCCTTCAGGCTGCCCCCGCCGATGCGCACCAGCGTCTTGCTGCCGCAGCCCGAGGCAAGCACCATCCCGAAGCCGAAGAGCAGCCCGCCCGCCAGGTTGGAGAGCCACACCAGACGGGCCGGCGCGTAGATGCTCTTGCCTGCCTCGACCCAGCCGAGGAAGACCATGGCGTTGAAGCCGATCGTGGCCACCCCGATGGCCAGCGCCCACATGCGCATGCGCGACCAGTCGCCCATGTTCACGATGTCGGCCACCGCGCCCATGGTGCAGAAGTGGGTGCGCTGTGCGATCGCTCCGAAGACGACGGCCAACGCGAAGGCGGCCCAGAGAACCTGGGCCGCCAGGGAGGGGAGCTCGGATTCCTGCACCATGCGCCGGATTCTAGGGCGCGGGTGGGGCCCCTGCTCGGCTCATCGCAGCGCGGCCAGGCGCTCCCGGCCGGCCCCGGCGGCCTCCGAATCGGGATAGGACTTGAGCAGTTCCTCGAGGGTGCGACGCGCGGCGGGGCGATCCTTCATCTCGGCCTGGCTGTTGGCCACCGCCAGCAGCGCCTCGGGCGCGCGCGGGTGCCGCGGCGCGGCCGTGACGAAGGCGCGAAAGGCGACGATCGCCTCGCGGTGCTCGCGCTTGCCATACAGCGCACTGCCCATCCAGAACCGCACCGCGTCGGTGTAGCCGCTGCCGGGATAGCGGCGCGAGAAGGCCCCCAGGGCGCCGAGCGCGCGGTCGAAATCCCCCCCGCGCAACACGGCCAGCGCCTCCTCGAACTGCCGCTTCTCGTCGGGCTCGGCGAGAAACTCCTGGCCATCCAGGCTCACCTTCACGGGTTCGAGCCGGCGCAGGCGATCGTCGATGCCCTGGGAGACGTCGCGCTGGCGGCGCTGCACGTCGGCCACCTCACGGGCGAGCTGCTCCTGCTCGCCACGCAGCCGGGCGATGTCGCCCCGCAGGTTCTCGATCTGGGCGTTGAGGTCCAGGAGGCTGCGGCGCAGGGCCAGCAGCGCCTCGGAGGCCTCCCGGTTGAGGGCCACCTGTGCGGCCTGCCCGGCCGCCTGCGCGGAGGCCTGGGCGGCGGCCAGGGCCTCGATGCGCGTGAGCAGGTCGGCCGAGCGCGCGCGCGAGGCCTCTTCGCTGGCCGTGACGCGGGCACGCAGGTCACGTAATTCGCTATCAATCTTCGCTCGCCGCCAG
>JBJTVI010000106.1:0-8726 GCA_046081145.1 Rubrivivax sp. | reverse complement strand
ACCGGATCCTTCTCCTCCTCCAGTTGCAGCGTCACGAGGTGGGTCTCGATGATGTAGGCCGGCGGCGGCAGCACATCCGCGACGAGGTCCTTGCCTTCGACGATGGACGCGTACAGCGGTCCGTTGACCCTGACCTTTTCGATGGTGTTCCACGACACCAGTGCAAACGCGAAGAACGTTACCGAGAACGCGCCCAGGAGCAGGAACAGCTTGGCTGCCAGGCCAAGTTTGCGGAATGCCTCGACCGTGATGCCCTTCTGGTTACTGCCCCCCGGATGTTGTCCGTTATGCCGCGCCGACTCAAGTCGCGCGTCATCGGGATCTGCCCTCGGTCAGATCAACTGTTCCGCACGGAGCCAGTCGATCAGGCCAGGCTGGGCGACGCCGAAGCGCACGGTCAGGCCCTGGTCATCCTGCGCGCGGACCTTGACAGCGGTTTCATGAGCGAGGTGGCCGGATGCACCGAGCCAGTGCAGGTGCAACTCGGTCCCGGCTGGAAAAGCACCAGCGATGAGCATGACTGCACCCTGCTCCGACACCGAGGTGACCCACCCTTCGTGCACCGCGGCACCGAGCTGCTTGCTCTCGACACGGCGCACCGCGACACGCAGCGGCGAACGACAGCCGTGCATCACGGCCTCGTCGCCCGAGCCGCCCGTGGCGGTCGACTCGCCGATGCCCCGCAACTCCCAGGCCACGACGTCCTGCGCGATGCCCTTGGCCGCAAACGCCAACCTCTCGCCAAGCCGCAGGGCCTGCGTGGCATGCTGACGCGTCGCTTCGGAAATCAGGACCTGGCCGCCGACCGTCGCCGACTCGATGCGGGCGGTCAGATTCACGTTGCCGCCCACCACGCCGTACTTGGCCCGCATGTCCGAGCCGATGTTGCCGACCACCACCTCGCCGGTGTGCAGGGCGATGCCCATGCTGAGCAAGGGCAGCCCCTTGACGCGGTTGTTCAGGTTGACCTTCGAGAGCGCCTCCTGCATCTTCAGCGCGCAGCGCATCGCGCGATCCGCATCGTCCAGCCGGGTGTGAGGGGCGCCGAAGACGGCCAGAATGGCATCGCCGATGAACTCGTCGATGATGCCGTGGTGGGCCAGGATGACCTCGGTCATTGCGCCCAGGAAGTCGTTCAGCATCCTCATCAGCACCGGGGGCTCGAGGCCGGCCGCCGTTGACGTGAACCCACGCAGGTCGGCCATCATCACCGTCACGACTCTCAGCTCGCCGCCGAGCCGGAGCCCGTCCGGGTCATCCAGCAACTGGTCCACGACTTCATCGGACAGATAGCGCCCGAAGGTCTTCTGGATGAAGCGGTTGCGGCGCTCCAGTTCCTGCGCCTGACGCTCGACTTCGGCGTGACTCAGCCGGAGCTGTTCCCGACTCTCCGCGAGCGCCTGCATGGCCAGCACGCGCTGCCGCGCGTTGCGGAAGGCATCGGCGTGGTAGCGGATGCGCGCCAGCAGCTCGATCTCCGAGGGCAGCTTCACCATGTAGTCGTTGGCGCCGAGCCGGAACGCTTCCGCCTTGGTACGCGGCTCCTCCCGGGTGGAAAGCACGAGCACCGGCACGTCGCGCGTGGCCGGGTCGCGCTTCAGCTGGGACAGGAGATCCAGCCCGTCGACTTCCGGCATCACCAGGTCCTGGAGGATGACGTCCGGGCGAAGCCGGCTCACCTCCTCGAACGCCCGCGTCGGGTCCGTGCAGTGATGGAACGCGATGTACGTCGCCGACTGCAGCAGCAGCCGGATGCTCTCTCCGATGATGGCCTGGTCATCGATGAGCAGTACATTGATCGCCTGACGCTGCAAGGACGCGCACCCTTCGTGCTGACTCGACCCGCGCGGATAGTACTGCCGGTCATGGCGCGAAACGCCGGCAGCGCCGGCATCGCCTCGCGCTCAGTGCGCCTGGTCCCAGTTCGCCCCCACCCCCACCTCGGCCACCAGCGGCACCTTCAGCTGCGCCACGCCAGCCATCAGCCGCGGCAGCGCCTCGCGGGCCCAGGGCAGCTCGGCCTCGGGCACCTCGAGCACCAGTTCGTCGTGCACCTGCATCACCATGCGCGTGGCGCGCCGCGCGTCGTCCAGCGCCTGCTGCACCGCGATCATCGCCAGCTTGATGAGGTCGGCGGCCGTGCCCTGCATCGGCGCGTTGATGGCCTGGCGCTCGGCGCCGCTGCGCCGCGGGCCGTTGGGCGAGTTGATCTCGGGCAGCCACAGGCGGCGGCCGAACACCGTCTCCACGTAGCCCTGCTCCCGGGCCTTCAGGCGCGTCTCGTCCATGTAGCGCTTCACGCCCGCGAAGCGCGCGAAGTAGCGGTCGATGAAGTCCTTGGCCGCCTTCTGCTCGATGCCCAGCTGGCTGGCCAGGCCGAAGGCGCCCATGCCGTAGATGAGGCCGAAGTTGATGGTCTTGGCGTAACGCCGCTGTTCCGACGACACCTCGTCCAGCGGCGTGCCGAAGACCTCGCTGGCGGTGGCGCGGTGGATGTCGAGCCCGCGCTCGAAGGCGCGCAGCAGCGCGGCGTCTTCGCTGATGTGGGCCATGATGCGCAGCTCGATCTGCGAGTAGTCGGCGCTCATCAGCACGTGGCCCGGCGGCGCCACGAAGGCCTCGCGCACGCGCCGGCCCTCGGGCGTGCGGATGGGGATGTTCTGCAGGTTGGGGTCGTTGCTGGCCAGCCGCCCCGTCACCGCCACCGCCTGCGCGTAGGTGGTGTGCACGCGGCCGGTGGCCGGGTTCACCATCTGCGGCAGCTTGTCGGTGTAGGTGCCCTTGAGCTTGGCCAGGCTGCGCGCCTCCAGGATCTTCGCCGGCAGCGGGTAGTCGGCCGCCAGCTCCTGCAGCACGTCCTCGTCGGTGCTCGGCGCGCCCGTGGCGGTCTTCTTCTTCACCGGCAGGCCGAGCTTGCCGAACAGGATTTCGCCAATCTGCTTGGGGCTGCCCATGTTGAAGGGCTGGCCGGCCAGCGCATGCGCCTCGGACTCGAGCGCCACCAGGCGCAGGCCCAGCTCGGCACTCTGGCGCGCCAGCACCGCCGCGTCGATCAGCACGCCGTGGCGCTCGATGCGGCCGAGCACGGCGCTGGTGGGCATCTCGATGCGCTCGTAGACGAAGGCCAGCCCGGCATCGGCCTGCACGCGCGGCAGCAGCACGCCGCTGAGCTGCAGCGCCATCTCGCTGTCTTCGCCCGAGTAGGTGGTGGCGCGTTCGACGTCGACCTGCGCGAACGGGATCTGGTTGGCACCCTTGCCGCACAGTTCCTCGTAGGCGATGCCCCGGCGCCCGAGGTGGCGCTCGGCCAGGCTCTCCAGGCTGTGCGGCTTGTGGGCCTCGAGCACGTAGCTCTCCAGCAGCGTGTCGTGCGCCAGGCCGCGCACGGTGATGCCGTGGTTGGCCAGCACGTGCAGGTCGTACTTGGCATGCTGGGCGAGCTTGGAGGCGGCCGCATCCTCGAGCCAGGGCCGGAGTGTGTCGAGCACCTGCTGCAGCGGCAGCTGTTCGGGCGCATCGGGCCCCACGTGCGCCAGCGGCACGTAGGCTGCGCGCCCGGGCTCCACCGCAAAGCTCAGGCCCACCAGGCGCGCGCGCAGCGGGTCCAGCGAGTCGGTCTCGGTGTCGAAGGCCACCAGCGGCGCAGCGCGCAGCCGCTCGAGCCAGGCCTGCAGGCGCTCGAGGGTGGCCACGGTCTCGTACTCGCGGGCCAGGGGTGGGCCCGGTGGTGGCGTGCCGGGCGCATCGTCGAGTGGCGGGCCGGCGGTGGCACCCGTCGAGGCCGGATCCGCGCTGTCGCCGGTCGGATCGGCATCGCCGGCACCCGATCCCACGGATGCGCCCGCCGGCAGCGCCACGCCCCTTGCCTCGAGCTCGCGGCGCCAGCTGCGAAAGCCGTGGCGCGCGTAGAAGGCGAGCAGCCCCTCGGGCTGCAGCGGCTGCAAGGCCAGGGCCTCGAGCTGCGGCCACTGCGGAACATGGCCGCAGAGGTCGCAATCGGTCTTCACCGTGACGAGTCGGCGCCCCATGGGCAGCCAATCGAGCGCCTGGCGCAGGTTCTCGCCGGTGGCACCGCTCATGCCGGCGGCCGCGGCCATCACGCCCTCGAGCGAGCCGTGCTCGGCCAGCCACCTGGCTGCCGTCTTCGGGCCTACCTTGTTCACGCCGGGCACGTTGTCCATCGCGTCGCCCACGAGAGTGAGGTAGTCGACGATGAGCCGAGGCGGCACGCCGAACTTGGCCTGCACCGCCGCCTCGTCCAGGGTCTCGCCGCTCATGGTGTTGATCAGCCGCACGTGGGGCGTGACGAGCTGCGCCAGATCCTTGTCGCCCGTGGAGACCACCACCTGGTGACCGCTGGCCTCGGCCAGGCGCGCCAGCGTGCCGATCACGTCGTCAGCCTCCACGCCGGGCACTTCCAGCACCGGCCAGCCCAGCAGCCGCACCACCTCGTGGATGGGCTCGATCTGGCGTGCGAGGTCCTCGGGCATGGGGGGGCGGTGCGCCTTGTAGTCGGCGTACCAGGCGTTGCGGAAGGTGTCGCCCTTGGCATCGAAGACGCAGGCCGCGTGCTCGGCCGGGATGTCCTCGCGCAGGCGCCGCAGCATGGCCACGAGGCCGTGGATGGCGCCCGTGGGAAACCCGTCGGGCGAGCGCAGGTCGGGCATCGCGTGGTAGGCGCGGTACAGGTAGCTCGAACCGTCGACGAGCAGCAGGGTGGGGCGCTCAGGCATGTGCGCATTGTGCGCCGCGTAAAATGCCCGGATGCGCTCCTGGCAGGCTCACTCGATCGTGTTGGCTTCGGTGCTGACGTTGGCGTGGGGATCGGCCTGGGCGTCCAGCGCCGCCCTGGCCTCATCCGCGGCGCGGGCGGCTGAGCCCGCGCCCGCTGGGCCCGCGGCGCCCGCTGCACCCTCTACCCCGTCCACCCCCGTCGCCCGCCCTGCTCCCCCCACGCCATCCGAGCCGACCGGCAACGAGCCCCGTGTCGAGCGGCGCGTGGCCGAGGACGATCATGTGCGCGTCGAGGAACTGCGCGTGCGCGGGGAGAGCCGGCAGATCACCGTCCAGCCCAAGATGCCGGGCGCGCGGCCCTACGAGATCGTGCCGCCCAGCGGCGCGCATGATCCGTCGCAGCGTGGCCGCCAGGCACCGGGCGCCAGCCGGTGGCGCGTGCTGAGCTTCTAGGCACGTGGCCGTCTACACCGAGGTCGCCTTCGGCGAGGCGGATGCCCTCTTCCGCAGTCTGGGCCTCGGCGCCCTGACCGAGCTGCGCGGCATCCGCTCGGGCATCGAGAACACCAACTACTACGCCACCACGCCCGCCGGGCAGTGGGTGCTGACGCTCTTCGAGCGGCTGCCGAGAGAGCAGCTGCCCTATTACCTCGAGCTGATGCGCCACCTGGCGCAGCGCGGCATCCCGGTTCCCGCGCCGCAGCCAGGGGGCAACGGCAGCCTCGTGCATACGGTGGCGGGCAAGCCTGCGGCGGTGGTCACGCGGCTGCCGGGCAGCCACCGGCTGGCCCCGGGCGCGGGGCAGGTGGCGCAGGTGGGGGCAATGCTCGCGCGCATGCACCAGGCGGGATCGGACTTCCCGCTGCACCAGCCGCACCTGCGCGGCCTGGCCTGGTGGGAGGAGGTGCTGCCGGCCGTGCTGCCGCACGTGAGCGCGCCGCAGGCCGCCTTGCTTCAGGAGGAGCTTGCCTTCCAGCAGGCGGTGTTCGCCAGCCCCGCGGGCCAGGCTCTGCCACGCGGGCCGGTGCATGCCGATCTCTTTCGCGACAACGCGATGTTCGACGATACCGCAGGCGAGGACCGCCTGTGCGGCTTCTTCGACTTCTACTTCGCCGGCACCGACGTGCTGCTCTTCGACGTGGCGGTGTGCCTGAACGACTGGTGCGTCGACCACGCCACGGGGCGGCTCGAGGAGGCGCTGGCCGCGCCGTTCCTGCGCGCCTACCAGGCCGAGCGAGCGCTGCAAGGCACCGAGGCCCGACTGCTGCCGGCGATGCTGCGCGCAGCGGCGCTGCGCTTCTGGCTGTCACGACTGTGGGATTGGCATCTCCCGCGCGAGGCGGCCCTGCTGCAGCCCAAGGATCCGACGCATTTCGAGCGCGTGCTGCGCGATCGCATCGACAATCCCTGGCATCCCCCCGCCTGATCCTTGCCCGACTGCGCCCATGGCCCTCTCCCTCAAGACCGTCTCGCCCCTGCAGGGTGCACGCTGGGTGCGCGACGGGTTTCGCCTCTTCGGTCGCCACCCGCTGGCCTTCAGTTCGCTGTTCGCCGGGTTCCTGCTGGCCATGCTGGTGAGCTCGCTCGTTCCGGTGGTGGGCCCGCTCGTGCTGCTGGCGGCCGTGCCGCTGCTTTCGCTGGGCTTCATGGTGGCGACCGAATCGGCGCTGCACGAGGGGCCCATCCACATCGGCCAGTTCTTCAGCCCGCTACGGGCCGACCCTGCCCGGCGGCGCGCGCTGCTGGTGCTGTGCGGCCTGTACGCAGTGGGCGCGGTGCTGACGATGGTGGTTGCCGACTGGATGGACGGCGGCGCCTTCGAGCGGCTGCAGCGCATGCTGGCCCAGGGCGGGCGCGGCAAGGAGATCGAGGCCCTGCTCGCCCAGGGCGGCTTCCAGGGGGCGATGGGGGTGCGCGCACTGCTGATCACGGTGCTGTCGGTGCTCTTCTGGCATGCACCGGCACTCGTGCACTGGGGCGGCCAGAGTGCCGCGCAGGCGCTCTTCTCCAGCACGCTGGCGGTGTGGCGCTGCAAGGGGGCCTTCCTCGTCTACACGCTCACGTGGGCGGCCCTGGTCCTGGTGTTCGGGGTCGTCACGTCGCTGCTGCTGAGCCTGCTCGGCCAGCCGCGCCTGATGGGCATCGTGGCCCTGCCGGGCGGCCTGATCCTCTCGACGGTGTTCTACGTTTCGCTGCTCTTCACCTACGTGGAGAGCTTCGGCGGCACGCGCGAAGCGCCGGCGCCCTGACGAGCGGGCCCGTTGCCGACGCGGGCCCTGCCCGCGCCGCCCGGGCGGTCAAGGCAACGGCGTGAGCTTCGCCACCGCCAGCGCCAGCCACTTCATGCCGTGGCGGCCGAAGTTCACCTGGGCGCGCGCGTCCTCGCCGCTGCCCTCGAGCGTGACGATCACGCCCTCGCCGAACTTGGTGTGGAACACGCCCTGGCCGGGCCGCCACGGTGAAGCCGCCGATGACGCGCGCTGCCCATCGGCGCGCGGTGCCGCGGCCGATCCCCCGGGAAAGGTGGCGGGCTCCACCCGCCCCGCGCCGACGATCGAGTGCAACCCGCTGCCGCGCGCCCATGCAGCCTGGTAATCGCGCGCATAGCCCGAGCCGAAGCCGGCGTGGCGCGGCGTGAGCCACTTGAGCGCGCCCTCGGGCAGTTCGTCGAAGAAGCGGCTCCTCACGTTGTAGCGCGTCTGGCCGTGCAGCATGCGCGTCTGGCTGAAGCTCAGGTACAGGCGCTGGCGCGCGCGCGTGATGGCCACATACATGAGGCGGCGCTCCTCCTCCAGCCCGTCGGCATCCGAGAGCGCGTTCTCATGCGGGAAGAGGCCCTCCTCCAGGCCCGTGATGAAGACGGCATCGAACTCCAGGCCCTTGGCCGAGTGCACGGTCATGAGCTGGATCGCATCCATCCCCGCCTGGGCCTGGTTGTCGCCCGCCTCGAGCGCCGCGTGCGTGAGGAAGGCCGACAGCGGCGACATCACCTCGCCGCTCTCGGCGTCGGGCACCGAGAGCACAGGCGCCGATTCGTCCACCGGCAGGTTCACGGCGTCGCGCCCGAAACCCTCCTGCATCACGAAGGCCTAGGCGGCGTTGACGAGTTCCTCGAGGTTCTCGATGCGGTCCTGGCCTTCCTTCTCGGTGCGGTAGAAGTCCACCAGGCCGCTGGCGGCCACCACGTGCTCGATGATCTGGCGCAGCGTCGAGCCGCGCGTGGCCGCGCGCGCCTCGTCCACGAGGCGGCAGAAGGCCGCCAGGTTCGCGCCGGCCTTGCCTGTCACGGCCGAGACGCTCTGGTACAGGCTGCGCCCGCTGGCACGCGCCGCATCCTGCAGTTGCTCGACGGTGCGCGCGCCGATGCCGCGCGCGGGGAAGTTCACCACTCGCAGGAAGCTCGTGTCGTCGTTCGGGTTGTCGATCAGGCGCAGGTAGGCCAGCGCGTGCTTGACCTCGGCACGCTCGAAGAAGCGCAAGCCCCCATAGACCCGGTACGGGATGCCGGCATTGAACAAAGCGCTCTCCAGCACCCGGCTTTGCGCGTTGCTGCGGTAGAGCAGGGCGATCTCGCTGCGCGCCATGCCGCCGCGGTGCAGCTGCTGCAGCTCCTCGAGCAGCCACTGCGCCTCGGCGTAATCGCTGGCGGCCTCGTGCACGCGCACGGGCTCGCCCGGGCCGACATCGGTGCGCAGGTTCTTGCCCAGGCGGCGCTCGTTATGGGAGATGAGCTCGTTGGCCGCATCCAGGATGTTCCCGGCCGATCGGTAGTTGCGCTCGAGCTTGACGACGTGGTCGACGCGGTACTCGCGTTCGAAGTCAGCCATGTTGCCCACGTTGGCACCGCGAAAGGCGTAGATGCTCTGGTCGTCGTCGCCCACCGCGAACACGCCCTGAGCCGGCTGCGCGCCCGGTGGGGCGAACATCTGCAGCCAGCGGTACTGCAGCCGGTTGGTGTCCTGGAACTCGTCCACCAGCACGTGCCGGAAGCG
>JBJTVI010000105.1:0-2898 GCA_046081145.1 Rubrivivax sp. | reverse complement strand
CCACGCTGTGGGTGCGGCTGTTCACGCGCTTTGGCCAGCCGGGGCAGCGCGAGGAGCAGATCGTGCTGCGGCTGGACTCCTCCGGTGACCGGGTGCTCGTGGGCAGCTTCGAGGTCGCGCCCCCGCCCTAGCCGGATGGGCACAATGCGGGCATGAGAATTTCCGTGCTCGATCAGTCGGCCGCCGCCGCCGGGCGGGGCGAGGACGCCGCGCTGCGCGACACGCTGGAGCTCGCCGCCCACTGCGAGGCGCTGGGCTACCACCGCTTCTGGGTGAGTGAGCACCACGGCATGCCCACGATCGTCGGCACCGCGCCCGAGGTGCTGATGGCGGCGATCGCCGCGCGCACCACGCGCATCCGCATCGGCAGCGCGGGCGTGATGCTGCCTCACTACTCGGCCTACAAGGTGGCCGAATGCTTCCGGGTGCTCGACGCGCTGGCCCCAGGGCGCATCGACCTCGGGGTGGGCCGCGCCCCGGGCAGCGACCGGCGCACCGCGCAGGCCCTCAATCCCCACGTCTCGGGCATGGCCGAGGATTTCCCCGAGCAGGTGCTGGCGCTGCAGGCCTGGGTGTCGGGGGCCCCGCACCGGGGCCTGACAGCCCACCCGCGCCCGCCGGCGGCCGACATCGGCAAGGCCGCGCGCAGCCCCGAGATGTGGATCCTCGGCAGCTCCGACTACGGGGCACAGTTGGCGGCGCACCTGGGCCTGCCCTACGCCTTCGCCTACTTCTTCATGGACGGGCAGGGCGTGGAGCAGGCGCTGCACCTGTACCGCACGCTGTACCGCCCGAGCGAGCGACACCTCACGCCCCAGGCCACGATCTGCGTGTGGGCGCTGGCGGCCGAATCCGACGAGGAGGCGCGTTTTCATGCCCTGAGCCGCGAGCGCTGGCGCGTCGACCGCAACCGCGGCGTGCTCGGGCCGCTGAGGGCGCCCGCTTCGATCGCCCAGGAGGGCTTCACGCCCGCGGAACTGCCCACCGTGGAGGCCCTGCGCGCGCGGGCCTTCGTCGGCACCGCCGAGCGGGTGGCGCAGCAGCTCACCGAGCTTGCCGCCGCGTTGCGGCTCGACGAGCTGGTAGTCAACACCTGGGCACACGATCCTGCCGTACGCCGCCGCTCCTACGCGCTGCTGGCGCGGGCGTTTGGCGTGGCCGGCGCCGGCCCCGAGGCGCCCAGTCCTCCCGCCAGGCGCGAGCCCGAGCAAGCGCACTGAAGCCTCGCCGGTGGCGTTGTTGATCCAGCGCCCCTCCCCCCGGGAAGATGGGGGGGCCGCTCGAGCTCCCACTCGATAGGATGCCTTCGGAAACCGGCTGCGAGCCGGCCCACCCACCGCGGTGCACCGACCGTGCCCGCCCGGCAGGAGGTCTTCGCTTGTCCTCGTACGACTACGTGATCGTCGGCGCCGGCTCGGCCGGCTGTGTGCTGGCCGCCCGGCTCAGTGAAGACCCCGCCGTGCGGGTGTGCCTGCTGGAGGCCGGCGGCCCGGATACCAGCCCGCTCATCCACTGCCCGGCCGGCCTGGCCGCCATGGCCAAACTCAAGGGACTGAACTGGGCCTTCGAGACGGTGCCGCAGCCGGGCCTGAACGGCCGGCGCGGCTACCAGCCCCGTGGGCGCGTGCTGGGCGGCTCGAGCTCGATCAACGCCATGATCTACGCCCGCGGCCACGCGTCGGACTACGACCACTGGGCCGAACAGGGCAACCCCGGCTGGTCGTGGCAGGAGGTGCTGCCCTTCTTCCAGCGCGCCGAGCACAACGAGCGCGGGGCCGATGCCTTCCATGCCACGGGCGGGCCGCTGAATGTCACCGAGGTGCGCAGCCCCTGCCCCGTGGCGGATGACTTCGTGCGCGCGGGGGTGGAGGCGGGGTTTGCGCACAGCCCTGATTTCAACGGCGCGCAGTTCGAGGGCGTGGGGCGCTACCAGGTCACGCACAGGGGCGGCGAGCGCGGGAGCGTGGCCAAGGGCTACCTGAGCCCGGTGCGCGGCCGTCCCAACCTGGAGGTGATCACCGGTGCGCACGCCACACGCATCGTGCTCGAGGGCAGGCGCGCCACGGGCGTGGAGGCGATCGTGCAAGACACGCTGCGCCGTCTGGAGGCGCGCCGCGAGGTGCTGGTGTGCACGGGCGCGCTGCAGTCGCCGCAGCTGCTGATGCTCTCGGGCATCGGGCCGGGCGCGCACCTGCAGAGCCTGGGCATCGACGTGCAGCACGACCTGCCTGGCGTGGGCGAGCAGCTGCACGACCACCCCGACGTGGTGCAGGTGGTGAACGCGCCGGGCCTGGCGCAGACCTTCGGCCTGAGCCTGGCCGGCGTGGCACGCCTGATGCAGGGCATCCTCGAGTGGCGCCGCGCGCGCACGGGCATCCTCACCACCAACTTCGGCGAGGCTGGCGGGTTCATCCGCAGCCGCCCCGAGGAGCCCCTGCCGGACCTGCAGCTGCACTTCGTGATCGCCAAGCTCGTGGACCATGGCCGCAAGACCGTCTTCGGTCACGGCTACTCCTGCCACGTGTGCGTGCTGCGCCCCCGAAGCCGCGGCCACGTGCGCCTGGCCAGTGCCGACCCGTTGGCGCACCCGCTGATCGACCCCGCCTTCCTGAGCGACCCCGACGACGTGCAGCGCCTGGTACGGGGCTTTCGGATCATGCGCGACATCCTGCGCCAGCCGGCGCTGGCGCGTCACGGCGGGCAGGAGTCGGCCGCCTCGGCCGGCATGCAGACCGATGAGCAGATCGAGCACTTCGTGCGCGACCACGCCGACAGCATCTACCACCAGGTGGGCAGCTGCCGCATGGGGCCGGGCCCGCGCGACGTGGTGGATGCGCAGCTGCGCGTGCACGGCCTGCAGGCGCTGCGCGTGGTGGACGCCTCGGTGATGCCGCGCAT
>JBJTVI010000104.1:0-2401 GCA_046081145.1 Rubrivivax sp. | reverse complement strand
AGCACGGCCGCCACCGCACCCACACGCTGCGCCACCGGGGCCCAGCCTAGCAACGGCAGCAGCATCACGAGCCCCAGCACCGGGCCTGGCAGCGGCAGCCCTGCAGCCCGCACGATCAGTTCGCCGGTGGTTTGCAGCAGGAAGAGCAGGGCCAGGCCCTGAAGGGCATGCATCGAGTGAGTCCGGGGAGGCAGGTGGGCAGGTGTCGCGTTCCCCCCGATCATGCTCCGAACAGGGTTTTCGCAGGCACCACAATCGACCGCTCGCTCGCCACGTGGAGTCTGCTCGGGATGGACAAGCTGCTGTGGGTCGCTTCGCCCCTGTTGCTGGCCCTTGCCGCGCTGGGGTGGATGTCCTGGCGCGGCCGGATGCCTTCTCGCGTCGGGCTCAACGTCGGTTTCAGCCTGCTGCTGCTGCTGTATGTGCTCGGCACGGCAGGGCTCGGCATCTTCTGGGTGGCCAACCAGCAGCTACCCGTCTTCGACTGGCATTACCTCTTCGGCTACGCGACGGTGCTGCTGCTCGCCGTGCACCTGGCCTTCAACCTGCGCGTCGTGTGGCAGGTACTGAGGCGGGGCGCGGGCCGGGGGCGCCAGGCTGTGCACCCTGCGCCTGCGGCGCCCGCGGTGCCTCGTGCGGGTGGCCCGGCCCGGCGCCAATGGCTGGGCCTCTTCGGCGTGGGCGGGCTGGCGGCGGCCGGCGGGTTGGGCTACCTGCTCGGGCTGCGGCACGGCCGCACCGAGCTCGTGGTGCAGGCCTCCGGTGCGTCAGCCGACCCGCGCCGGCAGGCTTGGGCGGTGGTGGAGCGCTTCCACGCGCTCACCGAGCACACGCGCGCTGGCGTCGTGCGCCGGGCGGCCAGCCCGCGATGGGCGCTTGCGCCGCCGGCTTTCAAGCGCTACCCCCAGGCGCAGCGGCTGGCCCTGGCCTTGCCAGGCCTGGCTGCCTCCGAGGGCCCCGCCTCGGCCTCTGCCCTGGCATCGGCCTCGTTCCCTGCCCCGCCGGCGCCAGCAGCGGGCCTCGCGCAGCTGGGCCAGTGGCTGTGGCACGTAGCCGGGGTGAGCGCGCGCGAGGGCGGCATCGCCTTTCGCACCTCGCCCTCCTCAGGTGCGCTCTTTGCCACCGAGCTCTACGTGCAGGTGCTCGACCTGCCCGGCGTGCCTGCCGGCCTGTGGCACTACGACGCCGAAGGCCATGCGCTCGAGCGGTTGCCGGATACCTCGCCCGTTGCTGTGGGCGGCCCCGCGGGAAGCCCGGCTGCGGCAAGCCTGGCGCAGGTGGCGGTGCTGCCTGAGGGGAGCGTCGCCATGCTGCTGGCCAGCGCCGTGTTCGCGCGCAGCGGCCACAAGTATGGCGACCGCACCTACCGCTACGTGATCGCCGACCTCGGCCACGCCCTGGAGAACCTGCGCGTGGCCGCGCGCCTGGCGGGGGCCGTGCAGGCCGAGCCGCTGGCGCACTTCGACGATGCCGCCGCGACCCGGTACCTGGGGCTCGACCCGCGCGAGGAGGCGGTGCTGGCAGTAGTGGCATTGCGGCGGGCTTCACCGGGAGGTCGCCTGGCGGGGCAGCAGGCAACCGGGGTGCCGCCCGCGCCCGCGCTCGAGCCCGACCCCGCGACCTGGGCGGCGGCACAGTGGCCGGCTGCGCAAGGTGCGCCGACGGCGCTCGACCTCACCGGCGCCGTGCATGCAGCCACGTCGCTGCGGCGGCAATCCAGCCCGGAGGGCCAGAGTCTCGCCGCCCGCGAGACGCTGCCGCCCGCGCCCAGGCTCCCGGCCTCCGAAGGCATGGTCGCACTGCCCGAGCCAGCAACGGTGAAGGCCCACGGGCTGCACCTCATCGCTGAGCGCCGTTCCGTGCGCCGTTTCGCCCGCACGCCGGTATCCGCGCCGGCACTGGCTGCGCTGCTTCAGTCCATGACCGCGCCAGCGCCCGTGCTCAGCGGTGCCGTGCGCATCGACGTGCTGAGCCCTGCAGCTCAAGGCCTGCCACCGGCCGCCTGGCGCCACGAGGCACCTACGCGAACGCTGCACCGGCGCGTCGCGCACGACGACAGCCTGCGTGCGCGCGCCCGTGCCGCCGCGCTCGACCAGGACGTGATCGGCGAGGCGGCGCTCGTCTTCGTGCTGTCCCTGGACCGCCAGGTGCTGATGGCCGACCCGCTCGGCCCGGCGCGCGCGTGGCGCCACGGGTTCATCGAGGCGGGCCTGGTGGGTGAGCGCCTGTACCTGGCCGCACCGGCACTCGGTCTGGGCGTGTGCGCGGTGGGCGCCTTCTACGATGATGAAGCCTCGGCCCTGGTGGGCGTGGACCCGGCACGAGAGTGGGTGGTGCACTTTGCGGCCGTCGGCCTGCCGGCTTGAGCGGGGACAAGCCAGTTCCGGGAAACGCGCTATAA
>JBJTVI010000103.1:0-4720 GCA_046081145.1 Rubrivivax sp. | reverse complement strand
GTCCGGGCTGTGGCCGATCCCGCGGTGGCGGATGCCCGGGGGCTGGTGCACGCAGGAGCCGGCCTCCAGCCGCACGCGGCCCTGCCCCTCGTACTCGAACTCGATCCAGCCCTTGAGCACGTAGACGAGCTGGAAGGTGGTCTCGTGCAGGTGCGGCTGGCCCGAGAACTCCTCCCCCGCAGCCGCGCGGATCACGTGCGCCACCACACGCCCGCCGGTGGCCTGCCGGATGCCCAGGTCGCGGTAGGCGAAGAAGCTGCGCAGGCCGCGCTCGAAGACGGCATCCTGGGCGTGGGTGACGACGAAGCCGGGCACGGGCATGGGAACCTCCAGGCAAGCGCGCGATGGTAGTAGGTTGCCGGGCGCCTCAGCCGGCAAGCAGTGCCAGCCGCACCAGCATCGCCGCCAGCACCCACATCGTCACGCCGATCAGACCGTCGAGCAGCTGCCAGGCGCGCGGCCGGGCAAACCAGGGGGCGAGCCAGCGTGCCCCGAAGCCCAGCGAGGTGAACCACGCCAGGCTCGCCACACTGGCCCCGACGATGAACCAGCCGCGCAGGCCCGGGGGCTGCTGCGCGCCGATGCTGCCCACGAGCAGCACGGTGTCGAGGTAGACGTGCGGGTTGAGCAGCGTGAAGGCGGCAGCCTGCGCCAGCGCCGCGCCCCGCGTGAGGCCCGTGCCCCCCGGCTCCACGCTCAGCCGGTGCGCCTGCACCGCGCGGCGCAGCGCGCGCCACCCGTATACCGCCAGGAAGGCCGCGCCCGCCAGCGCCAGCACACGCGCCAGATCCGGGCTGCGCCCGAGCGCCTGGGCCATGCCCAGCACGCCTGCGGCGATGAGCGCGGCATCGGCCGCGGCACACAAGGCCACCACCGCCCCCACGTGCTCGCGCCGCAGGCCCTGGCGCAGCACGAAGGCGTTTTGTGCGCCGATGGCCACGATGAGGCTCAAGCCGAGGGCGAAGCCTTGGGTGGCGGCGGCAAGGGGCAGAGACACCACAGCCGAGGCTAGCTGCGGGCGGCTGCGGGGTCGCGGGTCATCGACTCGAAATTGTAGAAGGTGGGCTGCGCGAAGTTGTAGCGCACGCCGGCCAGATCGCTGCGTGCGGCGCGGATCCAGTCGAGCTGGAACAGCGGAACCGTGGGCAGGTCCTGCATGACGATGCGCTGGGCCTCTCGGTAGTGCTGTGCGCGCGCCTCGGGATCGAGCGTTCGGTCGGCCTGGCCGATCAGCTTGTCCAGCGCCGGGTTGCGGTAGCGCGGGAAGTTGGCCCCAACGATCATCGCGGAGTTGTAGACGAAGTTGAAGACGATCGAGGGGTCGGGGAAATCGAGATTGATGCTTTGCATCGTGAGGTCGAAGTCCCCTTTCATCACCTTCGTGCGCGCGGCCATCGAGATGCGCTCGATGCGCGCCTGCAGGCCCACCGCCTGCAACTGGGTGCGAATCGCCACTGCCAGGGGCGAGGTGCCCGCCCCGTCCCCGACCACCGTGAACACGACGGGCGTGCCAGGCGCCACGCCCGCCTCGCGCATGAGCGCGCGGGCGGCTTCGGGGTCATGGCGCGGCAGGGGCACTTGCGCGTCGAAGCCCGGTACCCCCTCGGGCAGCACGCCGTGCAGCAGCCGCGTGCGGCCCCGGTAGAGCGCGCGGCCGATGAGCTCGCGGTCCAGCGCCAGCGACACGGCCTGGCGCACCCTCGCGTCCTTGAACAGCGGCCGCTCGTTGTTCATGTGCAGGAAGCTCACCGTGGGCGACAGGCCCGACACCAGCCGCACACCCGGCTGCGAGGCCAGCCACGGCTCGACCGTGGCCGGCACGGGGTCCACGATGTCCAGCGCGCCCTTGGCCAGCTGGATGGCCCGAGTCGCGTCGTCCTTCACGATGAGGAAGTGCACCTCGCGGAAGTAGCTCGCCGGCACGGCTGCATGCGGGTTGGGCTCGAGCGTCACGCGCTGGCCCTTTTCGAACTGCCGGACCCGGTAGGGCCCGCTGCCGGCGCTGTTGACCGAGAGCCACCGGCTGCCCTGGTCCTCGCCGCGGGCGCGCGCCATCACGCGGGGGTTGACGATGCTCGAGGTGGGCACCGCCAGCACCTGCAGCAGGAAGGCCACTGGCATTCGCAGCACGAAGCGCACCTCGTGCGTGCCCAGCACCTCCACCGCGCGCAGGAAAAAGAGGAACTGCGCCGGCGGCGCCTTCAGCCGCAGGGTGCGCTCGAAGGAGAACTTCACCGCCTCGGCGGTGACTTCGCTGCCGTCGTCGAAGCGCCGGCCCGGGTGCAGCCGGAAGGTCCAGTTCAGCCCGTCGGCGGAGCTCTCCCAGCTCTGTGCGAGATCGCCCACGATGCGCCCGGTGGGACCCTCGGGCCCGAGCTCGGCCACCACGAGCTTCTGGTAGGCAAGCTGGATGGCGAGCTGGTTGGAGATGACGAAGGTCGCCGCCGGGTCGAGCGAGGTGATGTCGCGCGCCACGGCCATCGTGATGCGGCGCGGGTCACGCGGGATACCCGATACGTCGCAGCCGGCCAGGCCGGCCAGGCCGGCCGAGCCCGTCAGGAGCAGGGCACGGCGGTCCATCAGCGCGCTGCGCAGGCCTCGACGAAGGCCTGGAAGATCCGCCGCTCGGCCTCGTCGATGAGGAACTCCGGGTGCCACTGCGTGCCCAGGCAGAAGCGCTGGCCCGGTACCTCGATGGCCTCGACGATGCCGTCGTCGGTCGTGCCGCAGGCCAGCGCCGCCGACCCGGTCTTGACCACGCCCTGGCGGTGCAGCGAGTTGGTGGTGAAGACCTCCACACCCGCGGCGCGCGCCAGCAGCGTGCCGGGCCGCACGCGCACGGGGTGGACACCCTGGGTGGCAGCCGGCCCGAGGTGCTGCGCCCACTCCTGGCGCGCATCGGCCAGCACCACCACCAGCTCGCCCCCGGTCACGTGATTGAGCACCTGGAAGCCCCCGCACTCGGCAAGCACCGGCACATCGCGCTCGATCGCCCCGCGCAGCAGGGCCGCCTCGAAGAGAAAGCGCCGCTCCTTCTCGGCCGGCTCGGAGCCGTCGTGCCGGAACATCTGCGGCACCTGGAACTGGTAGCCCCCGCCGGAGACGATCAGGCCGTCGCACAGCTCCAGGTAGGCCGGCACGCAATCCGGCTCGGGCGGCAGCAAGACGGGCGTGGCGCCGAAGGCGCGCAGCGTGCGCACGTTCGTGCAGTCCAGGATGAAGGCCTCGCGCGGGGGGCGCGCCTCCTCGTTGAGGTAGACATCGCTCGTGATGCCGATCAGGGGGGCGCGGGTCATGGCAGCTCGAAGTCCTCGTCAAGTGGCCACATGGGCCGGTTCAGGCGGGTGTAGCTGCGTGCCGCGCGCTCGGGCGAGCGCAGCGCCAGGCTCACCGGCGCGATGGCATCGAAGCCCAGGTGGTACTGCTGGGCCGACTTCACGACGATGAGCGCCCGCGCGGCGCAGTCTATGCCGAGCCCCGTGAAGAGGCCAGGCTCGTAAGCCTGGTCGCGCACGCTGGTCAGCACCACCTCGACACCCTCGACCCACACCGCCGCGCAGTCCCCGAGCGGGGCGCGCACGCCACGCACCACCTGCGCATGGTCCGCACGCAGCGCGAGCACGCGCGCGCGCACGTCCAGCGGCTGCCCCGATGCGGGCCCCACCTTGCCGCCGATGCGCAGCGCGAGCTCGGCGCCCACGCCCGCATCGAAGCAAAAGCGCACCGCCTGCGGGTCCCACAGCGGGCCCAGGCAGGCCTGCTCGACACGCTGCTCGAGCAGCATCGCCAGCACGGCGGTCGCATCACCGGGCGCGCCGCCCACGGGGGCGTCGTCGACATCGGCCAGCAGCACCGGGCGCTCGCTGCGCGCGAGCGCCTCGCGCAGCACCTCGAGCATGGGCCGCCTGGGCCGGCGCAGCTGGTGGCGCAGCGCAAAGAGCTCGTGCGACAGCACCCGACCGGTCTCGCGCGCGAGCGCTTCGTCACCGTCGGTCACCACCAGCACCTGCGCGCCGGCGTCGGGCACATCGGCCGCGGGAAAGCCGTGGACGAGCGACACCGACAGCACGCGGCCTTGCTCGAGCGCGCGCATGCGGGCCATGAAGCTGCGCATGGGCTCGGTGCGCGTCGGAAAGCCCGCCAGCATCCGGCAGGCCGTGGCATGCATGACCGGGCGGATCTGGCCGCGCCGCGTGCGCTCGAGCAGCTCGAGCAGCTCCTCGCCGCGCTCCACGTAATCGTCGTGCGGGTAGGCCTTGAAATAGACGAGCACGTCGGCGGCCCGCTGGCGCGCCGGCCCGTGGTGCGCATGGCAGTCGAGCAGCGCCCCGAGCGCCACCTGCGGGCCGACGATCTCGCGGGCGCGCGCGAGCAGGTCACCCTCGCAGTCGAGAGTGCCGTCGGCCAGCATGGCGCCGTGCAGCCCCAGGGCCACCACGTCCAGCGGTAGCGCGGCGCGCAGCTGCCCGAGGATCTCGTCGCGCAGCGCCTCGTAGACGGGCTGGGGCACCGGGCCGCCGGGCATGGCGTAGGCGCAGGTGCCTTCCACCACCGTCCAGCCGCGCTCGGCCGCGCGGCGCCTGCAGGCCCACAGCGCGCCAGTGGCCTCGGTGGGCTGACCGGGATGCTCGCCCGGGCGCCACAGCATGGTCTCCCGGAAGGCCCGCCACCCCGTGGGGATCGGCGACGAGGGATCGACCTCGGTGCCGAGCGTGGCGGT
>JBJTVI010000102.1:0-3654 GCA_046081145.1 Rubrivivax sp. | reverse complement strand
TACGACACGCCCAACATCCGCGTGGGCACGCATGCCGATTTCGAGGTGCTGGCGCGCAAGTGCGGGCTGGCCGTCACGGACGCCTTCGGGCTGCACGCCGGGCACGAGGTGCGGCTGTGGCCCAACCTGCTGGCCAGCGTGGCGGTGTTTCGGATCGAGCGCGGCTGAGGGTGGGCCCGCGCCGCCGGGCACAGGTGTGAACCAGGCCGGCCCGCGTGGCGAGCTGACCACTTTCGGAGGTGAGGATGCAAGCTGAGGGGGACCGCAAGGTCGGGTTGATCGGGCTGGGCGCCATGGGCGCAGGCATGGCCGCGTCGTTGCGCCGCGCCGGCCGCAACCTGCACGTGCACGATGTGCGCCCGGGGGTGGCCGATGCCTTCGCCCGCGAGGGCGGCACGGCTTGCGCCACGGCTTCCGAACTGGCTGCGGCCTGTGAAGTCGTGATCTCGGTGGTGGTGAACCTGCAGCAGACGGAGGACCTGCTCTTCGGCGCAGGCGGCGTGGCTGCGGCGATGCGCCCGGGCAGTGTCTTCGTGATGTGCTCCACCGTCGACCCGAACGCCTCGGTCACCCTCGAGTCGAGGCTCGAGGCGCTCGGGCTGCTGTACCTGGATGCCCCGATCTCGGGCGGCGCGGCGCGCGCGGCTGCCGGGCAGATCACGATGATGACAGCAGGCCGGCCCGCGGCTTACGCACGCTGTGAGGCGTTGCTGGAAGCCATGGCGGCCAAGGTCTATCGCCTGGGCGAGCGTGCCGGCGCGGGCAGCAAGGTGAAGATCATCAACCAGCTGCTGGCCGGCGTGCACATCGCGGCCGCGGCCGAGGCGATGGCGCTGGGGCTGCGCGAAGGGGTCGAGGCCTCGGCGCTCTACGAGGTCATCACGCACAGCGCGGGCAACTCGTGGATGTTCGAGAACCGCATGGCCCATGTGCTCGCGGGCGACTACACGCCGCTGTCGGCGGTGGACATCTTCGTGAAGGACCTCGGCCTGGTGCTCGACACCGCGCGGGCAACGAAGTTCCCGCTGCCCCTGGCCTCCACCGCGCACCAGATGTTCATGCAGGCCTCCAGTGCCGGCCACGGTCGCGAGGATGACAGCGCGGTCATCAAGATCTTTCCCGGGATCGAACTGCCCAAGGGGCGAGGGGCCTGATTCGCCCGGCCGGAAGGCGCCTCACCCGCACACCGAGGAGCGCCCCGTGTGGTCCGCGCCCCAGGTGCGGTAGCCGGCCGTATCCAGGTGGATGCGCCCCGACGGGTAGCGCGACAGCCCCATGTTCCACGCCCGGCCCTGCGTGCGCCAGAAGGCGCACAGCCGCTCGGTGGGGTCCGAGCCGTCGAGCAGCGTGAAGTCGATGGCAAAGCTGCGCAGGTGCGCGCTGCCGGGCGCGCCCTGCGCACAGGTGTTCAGGGCGGGATTGCGGTAGCCCGAGTGCAGCTCGAGCGAGCGCCCCACCACGCCCTGGTCCTGCAGCGCCTGCAGCAGCCGCAGCACCGAGGCCACGGCCGCCCACTGCTCGCGCGGGGGCAGCGCGAAGGGCTCGGCTGTGCACGCGTGCCACGAGGAGGCCGAGCGCAGCAACTGGTGCAGCGGCAGGACCTGCGCGACCCCTTCGGCGCTGAGGTGACGCTCGAAGTCGCCCATCACGGCGCCCTGCGTGGCGCGCCAGGCATGGAAGGCCCACTGGCCGCGCGGGGCCAGGGCGCAGCTGCCGAGCATGCCCAGCACGCCCAGCGCGCTGAGCCAGATGGCCGCGCGTGCAGCGGCTGCTCGGTGGCGACCCAAGGGCGCTGCCCTCAGGCCGGCGCCCCGCGCGCGTAGGCCGTCACCCCTGCCGGGATCGCCACCTCGGGCAGCTTGCTGTCCGTCCACACGTGGTGCTGGGGCTCGAAGGCGAAGGTGCCGCCCAGGCGCTCGGCCACGATGCCGATGATCCTGGGGTACCCGGCCGTGCGGTCGATGACCATGTCGCCGCAGCGGGCGCAGCACTCGCGCACGGTGGCGTGGCCGGATTCGGCGACGAAATCGCGGCGGCTGGTCTCACCCTCGACCTGCGCATCGCGGGCCCGGCAGAAGACGAAGTTCGAAAACGGCGTGCCCGCCACGGCGCGGCAATCGCTGCAGTGGCACACCAGTTGCAGCACGGGCGGGCTGGCCAGCTGCACGCGCAAGGCTCCGCAGCTGCAGGCGGCGTTCCAGGTGGGGGTCATCCACAGGCTCCCGGTCGAGTCAGGCAAGGGCCACGAATTGTGCCGCGGCCGGTGCCCGATGCGTCGCGCTCCTTGCGCGGACCCTGACCCGACCCGAGCGTGCCCCCTCACTGCCCCTTGAAGAAGGCCTGGAAGTGGCGCGACACCGGCAGCTTATCGATGCGCCCGCGCAGCCGCAGGTACATGTTGTGCTCGTCCACGCGTACGGCGGCCTCTATGTGGCGCTGCGCGACGATGACCGAGCGGTGCACCTGCCGAAAGTGACGCGCATCGAGCTGCACGAGCAGCTCCTTCAGGGGCGTGCGAATCAGCGCCTCGGCATCCTGCGGGGGCTGGCCGGGTGCACCGTCGCTGCGCCACACCACACGCGTGTACCGGGCGTCCGCCTCGAAGTACAGCACGTCCTCCACGCGGATCAGCCGCACTTCCTTGCCGATGCTCGCCTGGATCACGTCCAGCGGAGCTGGCCGCTGCACCTGGGCGGCGAGCTGGGCGAGCAGCGCCTGCAGCGCGGCGGGGTCGGCGCCGGTGGACACGGTGGTGCCCAGCCCCGCCGGCACCCCCTTGCCTGCGCCCGATCCCGAGGGCGCAGAGCCAGGGGCCGCATCTGACTGCAGCCGGCCTTGCACGCGGGCCAGTGCCTGCGCCAGGCGCGGAGCCTCCACGGGCTTGAGCACGTAGTCCACCGCGCCCGCGTCGAAGGCAGCCAGCGCGTGGTCGGAGTAGGCGGTGACGAAGACGATGTGGGCGCGGCCATCGATGCGCTGCGCCACCTCGATGCCGGTGAGCCCGGGCATGCGGATATCGAGCAGGCACACCTCGGGCTCATGCTCGAGAAAGGCGTCCCAGGCATCCACGCCGTTGACGCTGGTCGCCACGAGCCGGGCCTCGGGCCAGGCTTGCGCCAGCGCCTGGGCCAGTTGCGCGCGCGGCGCCTCCTCGTCGTCGGCGATCAGGACGGTGGCGGTCGGTCTCATGCGTTTCCTCCGATGGGCAGCGGGGCGGGCCAGCTCAGCACGGCCTCGGTGCCCGGCTCCAGCGGGAGCACCTCGAGCCGCGCCCCGTCGCCAAAGTGGTGCACCAGGCGCTGCCGGCAGTTGGCCAGCCCCACGCCCTCCTGCCAGCTCTGCGAAAGGCCCAGCCCGTCGTCGCGCACACGCACGCGCACCGTGCCACCGGACGCGTCGAGCTCGGCCACCACGCTCACCGTGCCCCCGGCCAGCGCCGGCTCGATGCCATGCTCCACCGCGTTTTCCACGAGCGTGAGCAGCAGCCCGGGGGGCAGCTCGGCGCCGCCCAGCGCCGCGGGCACCTCCACCCGGCTGCGCAGCCGCTGGCCCAGCCGCGCGCCCATGATGGCCAGGTAGTGCCCCACCATCGCCGCCTCCTCGCCCAGGGTCGTGCGCTCGCGCCCGAGCAGCTCGGTGGAGCCGCGCAGGAAG
>JBJTVI010000101.1:0-5884 GCA_046081145.1 Rubrivivax sp. | reverse complement strand
GGTTGGCAGTAGCGTCGGTCGCGGCGGCGCCATCCGCTGGATTTTTTTCGATTGTTTTTCAGGCGCTCACCGACGCCTTCGCATGTCCGCGGACGGACAAATGGCTCCCGACGCAGGAATCCACGAAATGCTTCTAAGAATGTGACATATAAAATCAACGGCCCCCACGGTTGACCGATGTGGCTCGATAGGGAAAACAAACACCATCCGGCCTGACATAATCAATGGAGTCTCGCCATGCCCGTGTCCGTTCGGGAGCTCAAGACCAGCCTTTCCCAGGTGCTGTCACGTGCGCGCAGCGGTGAGATCATCGAGGTGACCTCCCGCAACAAAAGCCCATCGCGCGGATCGTCGGCATCCCCGAGCCGGCCACGTCCGGGCTGCGCAAGCTGATCGCCGACGGCGCCGTATCCTGGAGCGGCGGCAAACCGCGACCGCAGGCGAGCGTGCGCCTGTCGGCGCTCGGCTCGGCAAGGCGGCGCGGATGTTCGGGATACCCAGCCATACCTGAAAGCGGCGCATGAGCTATGTGATAGGCATCGACGGCGGAACCGAATCGATCCGCGCCTTCGTGTTCGACCTGGACGGCAGGCCGCTGGCTTCGGCGGCCACGCCCTACAAGACGGATTTCCCCCAGCCGTCCTGGGCCGAGCAGGACCCGCTGGACTGGTGGCGCTGCATGGGCCAGTCGGTTCGGGCGGCGTTGTCAGCGGCCCGGGTGGCGCCTTCCGACATCCTGGCGCTCTGCGTCGACACCACCTGTTGTTCGGTCGTGGCACTCGACGCCGCCGGCGCGCCGCTGCGCCCCTGCATGATCTGGATGGACGTGCGCTCTGCCGCCGAGGCTGACGAGCTGGCGGCCACGCGCGACCCTTTCCTGCGGGTCAACGGCGGCGGTGCCGGGCCGGTGTCGGCCGAATGGATGATTCCCAAGGCCTTGTGGATCAAGCGCCACCAACCGGAGGTCTTCGCGCGCGCCGCGAAGATCGGCGAATACCAGGACTACATCAACCTGCGCCTGACCGGGCGCTGGGTGGGCTCGCTCGGCAACGCCGCCATCCGCTGGCATCACCAGAGCGGCCATGGCGGCGTGCCGGTCTCGCTGCTGCAGGCCGTGGGGCTGCCCGAGCTCGAGGAGAAGTGGCCGCAGACCCTGCTGGCGCCGGGCACGCCCATCGGCCCGCTCGTGCCCGAGGCGGCGGCGCACCTGGGCCTCAGGCCCGGCACGCTGGTGGTGCAAGGCGGGGCAGACGCCTTCATCGGCGTCATCGGGCTCGGCGTCACCGAACCGGGAGAGATGGCGCTGATCACCGGCTCCTCGCACCTGCACATCGGCGTGGCGGACCGCGAGGTGCACGAGCCCGGCGTCTGGGGCACCTACAGGGACTGCATCTACCCCGGCAAGCCGGTGATCGAGGGCGGGCAGACCTCCACGGGCTCGGTCGTCGCCTGGTTCAAGCGCCACTTCGCAGCCGGGATGAGCTGGGACGAACTCAATGCCCAAGCGGCGGCCGTCGCGCCGGGAGCCGAGGGCCTGCTGGTGCTCGATCACTTCCAGGGCAACCGTACGCCCTACACCGATGCGCTATCGCGCGGCGCCGTCACCGGGCTCACCCTCAAGCACACGCCGGCGCACGTGTTCCGCGCCATCGTCGAGGGCATCTGCCTCGGCACCCGTGTCGTCACCGACAGCTTCGGCCAGGCCTTCAACCCGAAGCGCATCGTGCTGGCGGGCGGGGCGTCGAACTCGCCGCTGTGGCTACAGATCCACGCCGACACCCTCGGCCTGCCCATCGAGCTCACCGAAGTGGCCGACGCCCCAGCGCTGGGCTGCGCCATCCTCGCTGCCCATGGCGCCGGCCGGTTCGACAGCATCGAGCAGGGTTGCGCCGCCATGGTGCACCCCCGCACGGTGATCGAGCCCGACCGGTCCCGTACCCGCTTCTACGACGGCGAGATGCTGCCGCGCTACCGGCAGCTCTACGGGGCGCTGAAGGCGGTGCGGTGAGGAGGTGAGAGCCGGTGCACTGCTGGAGAGTCCGAGGTCTGCGTCATGCGCAGCCCGCGTGCATGCCGGGGCGCGCTTCCGATACGGCGGCGTCAATACGTCGCGCGGCCGCCCGAGGCGTCGAACACCGCCCCGGTGCAGAAGGAGCAGTCGTCCGAGGCCAGCCATGCCGCCAGCGCCGCGATCTCGGCCACCGGGCCGGCGCGGCCGACCGGGATCTTGGCGAAGTTCTCGGCCCGCTTGGCCTCGGTCATCTGCTCTAGCAGCGGGGTGGCCACCATGGCAGGCGCGATGCAGTTGATGCGGATCTCGGTGCGGGCCAACTCCTTGCCCAGCGACTTGGTCAGCGCGATCACGCCCGCCTTGGACGCCGAGTACGCTGCCTGAGCCGCATTGCCTTCCTTGCCGGCGATGGAGGCCAGGTTGACGATGCGCCCGCTGCCGCGCGCCTGCAGGTGCGGCAGCACCTCGCGGCAGCACAGGAAGACGCCCGTGAGGTTGATGTCGAGCACCTGGCGCCACTGCGCGAGCGTGTACTCCGCGACCGGGGCGACGTGGCCCACGATGCCGGCCGAGTTGACGAGGATGTCGATATGGCCCAGGGCCTGAAGCGTCTGCGCCACCGCGCCACGCACCGAGGCCTCGTCGGTGACATCCACGCGCAGCGACAGCGCATAGGGCTCGCCCTGCGCCTGCTCGGCGTGGTCCCAGTTGCAAACCGTGGCACCCCCGGCGCACAGCACCTGCGCGATGCCCTGGCCGATGCCACCGGCGCCGCCGGTGATCACGGCCGTGCGGCCGCGGAAGTCGTAGGAATTCATGCCAAACCCGCCCGGCTGAGCCCGAGGACCTGCCGCGGACGTGGCCTCACCCCGAATACCCGAACTGCCGTGGCAGCCAGAGTACGACGTCCGGCGCGTAGGTCAGGAATAACAGCGCGGCCACGAGCACGACGATGAACGGCGTGATGTCGCGCACGATGTCCACCATCGAGGCCCGCGTGTGGTTGGCCACGATGAACAGCAGGATGCCGTAGGGTGGCGTGATCAAGCCGATCATCAGGTTCATCACGACCACCAGCCCGAAGTGAACCATGTCGATGCCCAGCGCCTGTGCCGCCGGAATCAGGATGGGCACGATCACGAGCAGGATGGTGCTCGCATCCAGCAGGCAGCCCAGCACCAGCAGCAGCACGTTGATGACGAGCAGGAACTCGACCTTGGTGAGTTGGAAGCCGTCGAGCCAGAGCTTGATGTCGTTGGGAATGTTCTCGCGCGCGACGACGTAGTTGAAGACCAGCGCGCCGGCGATCAGAATGCCCACCGAGGCCGTCGATCGGCCAGCCGACACCAGACTGCTCCAAGTCTGGCTCCAGTTGGCCATGCGCAGCATCCAGCCGACGATCAGCGCGTAGGCGCCCGCCACCGCCGCAGCCTCGGTGGGCGTCATCACGCCTCCGTAGATGCCGCCGAGCAAGACCACAGGCATCATCAGCGCCGGCAGCGCGTACCAGGTGATGCGCGGCAGTTCACGCAGCGGCACCGCCTCCTCGACCGGGAAGTTGCGGCGCCGCGCCATCCAGGTGTTGACGCCCGACATCACGATCGTCATCAACACCCCGGGCAGGAACCCTGCCAGGAACAGGTAACCCACCGAGGCATCGGAGATCAGCGCGAACAGCACCATAGGGATCGAGGGCGGCACGATCGGCCCGACCACCGCCGTGGCCGCCGTGATCGCAGCCGAATAACTCGGCGTGTAGCGGCCGTCCTTCATCATCATCTCGTTGGTGATACGGCCCACGCCCACCGCGTCGGCCACGGCCGAGCCGGACATCCCTGAGAAGATGAGGCTCGACACCACGTTCACGTGCCCGAGCCCGCCGCGGAAACGGCCCACCAGCGCCAGGCAGAAATGCAGCAGGCGATCGCTCAGCGAGCCCACGTTCATCAGGTTGGCTGCAAGGATGAACAGCGGGATCGCCAGTAGCGTGAAGCTGGTGTACAGGCCCTGCAGCAGTTGCTCGGCCGCCAGGCCGATGTCCTGCCCTGTGATCCACAGGTAGACGATGGACCCGCCGATCATCGACAGACCGATCGGTGCACCCAGCCCGCTGAGGATGACGATGATGAGCACCGCAATGTTGAAAGGGCTGGTGAGGAAGTCCATGAGGGCGGCGGATGCTCAGCGAGCCGGGGCGGGAGCGGCACGGAAAGCCTGGGCGACGACCCAGGCCTGGCGTACGATCACCGCAACAGCGAAGAAGATGTAGATCGAGAACACCAGATGCATGGGCCAGCGAAGCGCGGCCGAAGACTCTATCTTCATGAAAGTCACGTAGCTCCATGCCCCGGGCAGCCCCACAGCGAAGATCAGCACCAGTGCAAGAGCGCAACAGGCATCGAGGATCCGCTGCTTGCGCTCGGACAGCGCGTTGCGCACGAGGTCCACGCGAATCGTGTCGGGTTCGTTCGTCACGACCGCCGTGCCCCACAGCACCACCCACACCCAGGCCGTGACGCAGATCTCCTCGGCCCAGGCTGCAGGCGCATCAAAGACGTAGTGCATCAAGATCTGGTAGATGAAGGTCAGGAACATTACCGCCATCAACAGGCCGGAGATGTCGTCGACGCGGCGGTAGAACCAGCGTACCCACAGGGGAGCGTCAGAAGACATGGCAACTACCCCCTCCCCCGTGGAGGGGAGGGAGTGTGTGGGAGTAAAGAGAAACCGGGCACCGGAGCCCGCAGGGTCAGAGCGCGTTAATACGCTCGAGCATGCCCGGCTTCCACTCCTTGACGAACTTCGACTTCGCGATCACGCCCAGCGCGTTATCGCGGAACGCTTTTCTGTTGGGCTCGTAGACGTCCAGGCCCTTGCTGCGGAAGTAGGCGGCGAGTTCGGTCTCCTCCTTGACCATCTGCGCCGTCACGGCCTCGCAGACGTCTTCCATCGCCTTCGTCAGCTTGTCCTTGCGCACCGGGGTCAGGCCTTCCCACAGCTTCTTGCGCACCCCCAGGATGTTGAAGTTGACGAGGTGGCCGGTCAGGACGTACTGGCCCAGCACCTCGTAGAACTTGCCTGCCCGCGTCAGCGGCATCGGATTGTCCTGCGCGTCGATGGCGCCGGTCTGCAGCGCGGTGTAGACCTCGCCGTAGGCCACCGGCAACGGGATGGCGCCGAGCGCCGTGCCGATGAACTGCCAGCCCTCGCCGGCAGGCATGCGCAACTTGACGCCCGCCAGATCGGCCGGGGTCATGACCTTCTTCTTGCCGCGCAGGCTCACATGACGGGTGCCGAGGTACCAGGCGCCGAGCAACTTGACGCCCAGCTTGTCCTCGGCCATCTGGAAAAGCTCCTTACCGACATCGCTGGTGAACACCTTCTGGGCGTGGGCCAGGTCGCGGAAGATGTACGGCGCGCCGATGATCCCCCACTCGGGGATCTGGCGCTGGAGGTCGGAGACCGCGAGCGCGCCCATGTCCAGGTTGTCGCGCTGCATGGCCACGAGTTCGGTGCCCTGGCGGAACAGCGTCGCGCCGTAGTGCGGCTTGAAATCGAAGTCGGGCGCGACCGCCGGGCCGAAGCGCTCGTTGAGCAGCTTAGCGCGCACGTCGTTCTCCGTCAGCGCCTCGGAGAACAGCAGGCGGATGCGCTCTTGAGCGTTGACGGCAGGAACTGCTGTCGAGGCAGCCAGGGCGCCGGCGACCTGCATCCAGGCACGGCGGCCGAAGGTCTTGTTCATGGGCAATCTCCGGTGAGGGTGGGGTGTCCGCTCGGCCCCATTCGGCCACGCGTCGCCAAATCGGCGCTCTAGACCTTGCCCGGGCGGCTCGATAGAAAAAACAACACCATCCGACCTTGCCTGTCAAATGT
>JBJTVI010000100.1:0-4550 GCA_046081145.1 Rubrivivax sp. | reverse complement strand
ATCCGAACGGCATGAAACTGCGCGCCTTCGACGAGGCAGGACTCGTGTTTACCGAGCGCGCCTACTACTCGGTGGGTGGCGGTTTCGTGGTGAGCGAGGAACTCGCGGCGGACGGCAGCAAACAGAAGCGCATCGCCCCCGACGTCACCGCGCTTCCCCTGCCCTTCCACAGCGGCGCCGAATTGCTCGCAGTGGCACGCGCGCAATCCCGTGGCATCGCCGGCGTGATGCGCGTGAACGAGCGCCACTGGCGCAGCGACGCCGAGATCGACGCCGGGCTGATGCGCATCTGGGGCGTGATGCAGGCCTGCGTGGCGCGCGGCTGCCGCACCGAGGGCGTGCTGCCCGGGGGCTTCAAGGTGCGCCGGCGTGCCGCTGCGCTCTACCGCGACCTCACCGCCCACCCCGAAGCCGCGCTGAAGGATCCGCTGCAGGTGATGGACTGGGTGAACCTCTACGCCCTGGCCGTCAACGAGGAGAACGCCGCCGGGGGGCGTGTGGTCACGGCGCCCACCAACGGCGCGGCGGGCATCGTGCCCGCGGTGCTGCACTACTACGCGCGCTTCGTGCCCGGCGCAAACGACCGCGGCGTGGTCGATTTCCTCCTCACGGCCGCGGCCATCGGCATCCTCTACAAGGAAAACGCCAGCATCAGCGGCGCCGAGGTGGGCTGCCAGGGCGAGGTGGGCGTGGCCTGCTCGATGGCTGCCGCGGCCCTGTGCGCGGTCACGGGCGGCACGCCCGAGCAGGTGGAAAACGCCGCCGAGATCGGCATGGAGCACCACCTGGGCCTGACCTGCGACCCCGTGGGCGGCCTGGTGCAGATCCCCTGCATCGAGCGCAACGCGATCGCCTCGGTCAAGGCCATCAACGCCGCACGCATGGCGCTGCGCGGCGACGGCACGCACCACGTGAGCCTGGACAAGGTGATCAAGACCATGCGCGAGACGGGTGCGGACATGATGAGCAAGTACAAGGAGACAGCCCGCGGCGGGCTGGCCGTCAACATCGTCGAGTGCTGATCGAGCCGGCAGGCCCGCAAGACGAGCACGACGACGAAGACGAAGAAGGAAGACCCACGATGCAACGCTTTTCGATCTGGTCCCTGGCGCGCAACGCGCTGGGCTACCACGAGGGCTGGCAGCGCCAGTGGCGCGCCCCCGAGCCGCAGGCCGAATACGACGCGGTGGTGGTGGGCGGCGGCGGCCACGGCCTGGCCACCGCCTACTACCTGGCCAAGGAGCACGGCATGCGGCGCATCGCCGTGGTGGAGCGCGGCTGGCTCGGTGGCGGCAACACCGCGCGCAACACCACCATCGTGCGCAGCAACTACCTCTGGGACGAGGCCACGCACCTGTACGAGAAGTCGATGAAGCTCTGGGAGGGCCTGAGCCAGGACCTCAACTACAACGTGATGTTCAGCCAGCGCGGGGTGATGAACCTCGGCCACACGCTGCAGGACATGCGCGACATCGAGCGCCGCGTCACTGCCAACCGCTTGAACGGCGTGGATGCGGAAGTGCTTACCCCGCAGCAGATCCAGCAGATGCTGCCCTTCATCAACCTGCACACGCGCTACCCGGTGCTCGGGGCCTCGTTCCAGCGCCGCGCGGGCGTGGCGCGGCACGACGCCGTGGCCTGGGGCTTTGCGCGCGCCGCCGACGCACTGGGCGTGGACATCCTGCAGAACTGCGAGGTCACGGGCATCCGCCGCGAGAACGGCGCCGTGACGGGCCTGGATACCGCGCGCGGCTTCATCCGCACGAAGAAGGTGGCCTTCGTCGCGGCCGGGCACTCCAGCGTGCTGGCTTCGCTGGCAGGCTTTCGGCTGCCGCTGGAGAGCCACCCGCTGCAGGCGCTCGTGAGCGAGCCGATGAAGCCCATCTTCCCCACGGTCGTGATGAGCAACGCCATCCACGCCTACATCAGCCAGAGCGACAAGGGCGATCTCGTCATCGGTGCGGGCATCGACGCCTACACCGGCTACGGCCAGCGCGGCAGCTTCCCCGTCATCGAAGGCACGCTTCAGGCCATCGTGGAGCTCTTCCCCCTCTTCTCGCGCGTGCGCATGAACCGGCAGTGGGGCGGCATCGTCGATGTCTCGCCCGATGCCTGCCCGATCATCGGCCTCACCCCCGTGAAGGGCCTGTACATCAACTGCGGCTGGGGTACGGGCGGCTTCAAGGCCACCCCCGGCTCGGGCTGGGTGATGGCCCACACCGTGGCACAGGACCGGCCGCATCCGCTGAACGCCGCCTTCAGCCTCGACCGCTTCTTCAACGGCCACCTCATCGACGAGCACGGCGCGGCGGCGGTGGCGCACTGAGGCGCGCGAGCGACACGAGCGACACGAGCCGCCCCCGACGAGCCATCACCGCGCCGGCACACCGCCTTTCACGCACCCTTCGCACCTTCCTTCGAACCTGCCACCTGCGAGCTACCATGTTGCAGATCCACTGCCCCTACTGCGGCCTGCGCGCCGAGAGCGAATTCGCCTGCGGCGGCGAGGGCGGCATCGCCCGGCCGCTGGCCACCGAGAGCCTCACCGACGAGCAGTGGGGCGATTACGTCTTCATGCGCAAGAACCCCAAGGGCCTGCACCACGAGCAGTGGCGCCATGCCAGCGGCTGTGGCAAGTGGTTCAACGCCCTGCGCGACACCGTGAGCTACCGCTTCCACGGCACGTGGAAGATCGGTGAGGAGCCGCCGGTGGCCTTCGCCCGCCTCGGAGGTGGCAGCCCCGCAGCGGCCGGACCCGCACATGCCGCCGCGGCTGCCGCCCAGGGAGCTGCCCGATGAGCACCACCACCGCCCCGCGCCGCCTGCCCCAAGGCGGGCGCATCGACCGCAGCCGCCCCGTGCGCTTCACCTTCGACGGGCGAAGCTACAGCGGCTACGCCGGCGACACGCTCGCCTCGGCGCTGCTGGCCGCCGGCGCCACCCTGGTGGCGCGCAGCTGGAAGTACCACCGCCCGCGCGGCATCCTGGGCGCGGGGGTGGAGGAGCCCAACGCGCTGGTGCAGCTCGTCGAGGGCGCGCGCACCGTGCCCAATGTGCGCATGACGGAAGCCGCGCTCTTCGAAGGCCTGGTGGCGCGCAGCATCCACGCCAGCCCCAGCGTGGAGTTCGACCTGCGCGCCGTGAACAACTGGTTCGCGCGGCTCATCCCGGCGGGCTTCTACTACAAGACCTTCATGGCCTCGCAGGCGGCCTGGCACTTCTTCGAGAAGCGCATCCGCGCCGTCAGCGGCCTGGGCCACTCGCCCGAGGTGCCCGACCCCGACCGCTACGACAAGCAATTCGCGCACGCCGACGTGCTGGTGGTGGGCGCCGGCCTGGCGGGCCTGAGTGCCGCGTGCGCCGCGGCCCGCGCCGGTGCCTGCGTGATCCTGTGCGACGAACAATCCGAGCCCGGCGGCTGGCTGCTCTCGAGCGACGAGCAGGTGGAGGGCTGGCCCGCCGCGCAGTGGGCCGAGGCCGCTGCGCGTGAACTCGCAGCGATGCCGGAGGTGACGGTGCTCGCCCGCACCACCGCCTTCGGCTACCACGACCACGACTTCGTCACCCTGCAGGAGCGCCGCGCCGACCACCTGCCGGCCGGCCAGCAGCCCGCGGTGCGCGAGCGGCTGTGGAAGGTGCGCGCACGCCAGGTGGTGCTGGCCACCGGCGCGCACGAGCGCCCCCTGGTGTTCGCCCACAACGACCTGCCCGGCGTGATGCTCGCCTCGGCCGTCTCCACCTACGTGCGCCGCTATGCGGTGCTGCCGGGACGCCAGGCAGTGGTCTTCACCAACCACGATGGCGCCTACGACGCCGCGCTGGCCTTGCGCGCCGCCGGCGCGCAGGTGCAGGTGGTGGATGCACGCGCGCAGCCCGACGGCAGCGCGAGCGAGCGTGCGCGGGCCGCCGGTATCCCGGTGCTGGCCGGCCAGGTGGTGACGCAGGCGCAGGGCTCGCGCGCCGTCACGGGCGCGGTGGTGCAGGGCATCGATGCGCAGGGCCGCCTCACGGGCGCGCCGCGCACGCTGGCGTGTGACCTGCTGGCGGTGAGCGGCGGCTTCAGCGCCGTCATCCACCTGCACTCGCAGGCGGGCTCCAAGGCGGTGTGGAGCGAGGAACTCGCCACCTTCCTGCCCGGCGCACCGGCACAGTCCGAGCGCTCGGCCGGGGCCTGCGCGGGGGCGCGCACGCTGGCCGAAGCAGCCGCGGGCGGTTCGGCCGCGGGGCTCGCGGCGGCGCAGGCCTGTGGCCTGGTGGCTGAGCCGGGCGAGGCTGCCCGGGCCGGCCAGGCGCCGGAGGTGGCACCGGCGCAGCCCGGCACGCTGCGCCCGCTGTGGCTCGTGCCGCACGCGCTGCCGCCCTCGCGCGCACCCAAGCAGTTCGTGGATTTCCAGAACGACGTGGCCGCGGCCGACCTGCTGCTGGCCGTGCGCGAGGGCTTCGAGAGCATCGAGCACGTCAAGCGCTACACCGCGATGGGCTTTGGCACCGACCAGGGCAAGACCGGCAACATCAACGGCATGGGCATCGTGGCGCAGGCGCTGGGCAAG
>JBJTVI010000099.1:0-3847 GCA_046081145.1 Rubrivivax sp. | reverse complement strand
GTGCACTCCCGGCGCGGCCTGGCGCTTGCCGCCCTCGAGCGCCACGACGATGCCGCCCAGGCCTGGGAGCGGGCACTCGCCTGCGACGACCAGTTCGTGCCCGCCTGGGTGGACCTGGGCTCGCTGCTGCGCGACCAGGGTCAGCGCGCGCGCGCCCTGCAGTGCCTGGAGCGTGCGCTGGCGCTGGGGGCCGACGACCCGATGCTGCGCTTCCAGGTGGCGGCGCTGCGCGAGGCTCGGCAGGCGCCCGAGGCCCCGCCGCGCGCCTACGTGCAGCAGCTCTTCGACGGCTACGCCGAGGGCTTCGATGCGCACCTGGTGGGCACGCTCGGCTACCGCACGCCCCAGCTGCTGGCCCGGGGGCTGGCCACCACAGGCGTGGCGCACTTCGCCGCGGCGCTCGATCTGGGCTGCGGCACCGGCTTGCTCGCCGAGCCCCTGCGCCCCTGGGTGGGCCGGCTCGACGGCATGGACCTCTCGGCAGGGATGCTGGAGAAGGCTCGCGCACTCGGTCGCTACGACCGTCTCGAGCAGGGCGACATCGCCGAACACCTGCAGCGCACCGACCGGCGCTATGCACTCGTGGCGGCGGCCGATGTCTTCGTCTACCTGGGCGCACTCGAGCCCGTGTTCGAGGGCGTGATGCGCGTGCTCGAGCCCGGTGGCGTGTTCGCGTTCTCGGTGGAGGCGGCCGATGGCAGCGATGCGCCGGATGCGCCGCATACGCCGAATCCGTCAGGCTCACCCGATGGACCAGCCGGAGTCAGCGCACCACAGCCAGGCTACCAGCTGCGCTCGACATTGCGCTACGCCCACACGGAGCATTACCTGCGCGCGCTTGCACGGGCCTTCGGCCTGCAGGTGTGCGCCACCCGACGCCACGCCCTGCGCCAGGATCATGGCGCGACCATCGTTGGGCTGTGCGTGTGGATGCAGCGCCCGCCGCTTGCCGCATCGGCCACAGCTGCAGGATCGGCCGGATCGACTGCATGAAGCAAGCTTCGCAACCGGCGGATGCCTTCGACATCGTCGCCTTCGGCGAGCCGATGGTCGAGTTCAACCAGACCGGCGAGAGCGCGGGGCGGCTGTACCTGCAGGGCTTCGGCGGCGACACCTCCAACTTCGCCATCGCCGCGGCGCGCCAGGGCGCGCGTGTGGCCTACCTGAGCGCACTGGGCGACGACCCCTACGGCCGCATGCTGCGCGAGTTGTGGACGCATGAAGGCGTGGACCACACCGCCGTGGCGACCGACCCGCAGGCCTACACCGCGATCTACTTCGTGACGCACGACGCGGCCGGGCACCACTTCCACTTCTTTCGCAGCGGCAGCGCGGCCAGCCGCCTGGGCCCGGCCACCTTGCCGCTCGAGCCCGTACGAGCGGCGCGCGTCTTTCACCTCTCGGGCATCAGCCTGGCGATCTCAGCGAGTGCCTGCGACGCCGGCCTGGCGGCCATGCAGGCCGCGCGCGCAGCAGGCGTGCGCGTGAGCTTCGACACCAACCTGCGCCTGAAGCTGTGGCCGCTGGAGCGGGCACGCGACGTGATGAGCCAGGCCATGCGCCTGACCGACATCTGCCTGCCCAGCTACGACGATCTCTGTGCCCTCACGGGGCTGCACGACGACGATGCCCTCGCCGACCACTGCCTGGGCCTGGGCGCCGGGGTGGTGGCGCTCAAGCTCGGCGAGCGCGGTGCAATCGTGGCCGATGCGCGGCAGCGCCACCGCATCGCGCCGCACCCGTGCCAACCGGTGGACGCCACAGGCGCGGGAGATACCTTCGGCGGCGCCTTCGTGGCACGGCTCGTGGCGGGCGACACGCTCGCCGAAGCCGGCCGCTACGCCGCCGCCGCCGCGGCGCTTTCCACCGAGGGCTTTGGTGCCGTCGAGCCGATTCCGTCCGCAGCCCGCGTGCGCGCGGCGTTGGGAAGCCGCCCCATCCATTGACCTGAGCCTCCCCTGAAGGGCACCGTGATGAGCACCTCCTCTTCCCCGACCTCCACACGCCGTGTGCTCGTCACCGGCGGCACCAGCGGCATCGGCGCGGGCATCGCGCGTGCCTTCGCTGCCGAAGGCGCACAGGTCACGGCCACCGGCGCCACGGCCGCCGAGGCCGAGCGTGCGCGCGCCGACGCGGCCCTGGCCGCGGTGCAGGGCTTCGCGGAACTGGACGTGCGAGATGCCGGAGCAGTCGAAGCCTTCGTCACAGGCCTGGGCGAGCTCGACGTGGTCGTGAACTGCGCCGGCGTGATCCGCCGCGGCGCCGAGCACGACCCGGCAGTCTTCGCCGACACGCTGGACATCAACCTCAACGGCACCATGCGCGTGTGCGCAGCGGCGCGGGCGGGCCTGAAGGCGCGCGGCGGCTGCATCGTCAACACGGCCTCGATGCTGAGCTTCTTCGGCGGCGGCCTGGTGCCCGGCTACAGCGCCAGCAAGGGCGGCGTGGCGCAACTCACCAAGAGTCTGGCGATTGCCTACGCGGCCGACCGCATCCGCGTCAACGCCGTGGCCCCGGGCTGGATCGCCACGCCCCTCACGCAGGCCCTGCAGGACGACGCGCAGCGCACGGCCGCGATCCTCGCGCGCACGCCCATGGCCCGCTGGGGCACGCCTGAGGATGTGGCCGGGCCCGTACTCTTCCTCGCGAGCCCGGCCGCCGGCTTCGTCACCGGCGTGGTGCTGCCGGTGGATGGCGGCTATCTGGTCACCTGAAGGGCCTTGCAGCCAACCCGCACAATCGCAGCCCCAGTCGGACAGAAACCCTCGAGGCCCCCCGCCATGACCCAGCCCGTGCCCCCCGATTCGCAGAAGTGGCAGCCCTACCGCCACCCGATGCCCCAGGAGTCTCCTCCCGAGCTCGTGGTGCCCCACGCCATCCCGCAGGACGAGCGCATCTGGGTGCCGGTGGACGACAACGTGTGGTTCCGCCCGCTGTGCCTGTCGGCCAGCCGCGGCTACTGGATGAACCTGCTGCGCGTGCGCCGCGCCGGCGTGCTCTCGCGCCACCGACACCCGCAGCCCGTGCACGGCTACGTCATCCGGGGCAGTTGGCGCTACCTCGAGCACGCCTGGGTGGCCACCGAGGGCTCCTACGTCTACGAGGCGCCGGGCGAGACCCACACCCTCGTCGTCGACCCCGATGTCGAGGAGATGATCACGATGTTCCAGGTCAACGGCGCGATGATCTACGTCGACCCCGACGGCCGCTGCACCGGCTACGACGACGTCTTCACACGCATCGACAAGTGCCGCCGCCACTACGCCGCCAACGGCCTGGGCGAGGGCTACATCGACCAGTTCATCCGGTAGGTGCCCCGGCGCGGGGCCACCTCAGAAGGTTCCCGGGTAGGCTCCGCCATCGGTCAGGATGTTCTGCCCGGTGATGTAGCCGGCGTGCGCGCTGCACAGGAATGCGCAGGTCAGCCCGAACTCCTCTGAAGTGCCGAAACGCCCCGCCGGGATGCCGGCCGCACGCGCTGCTGCCAGCGCCTCCACGCTCTGCCCGGTCTTGGCGGCCTGCGCCTGCATCGTGGTGCGCAGGCGGTCGGTGTCGTAGGCGCCGGGCAGGAGGTTGTTCAGCGTCACGCCGCGCCCGGCCAGGCGCTTTTGCCGAGACAGCCCGGCGATGAAGCCCGTGAGGCCGGTGCGCGCACCGTTGCTCAACCCGAGCACGTCGATGGGGGCCTTCACCGCGCCCGAGGTGATGTTGACCACACGCCCGAAGCCGCGCTCGGCCATCGCGTCCACCGTGGCCTTGATGAGCTCGATGGGGGCCAGCATGTTGGCGTCGATGGCGGCGTGCCAGGTGTCGCGGTTCCACTGGCGGAAGTCGCCCGGTGGGGGGC
>JBJTVI010000098.1:0-9608 GCA_046081145.1 Rubrivivax sp. | reverse complement strand
AGCACCTGCAGGCCCTCGCCCGCGGGGGAGGGGCGGGCCTGGACGACCGGCGCGCGGCTTTCCAGGTGGCGCCACAGCACGCGGGCGTGCCAGGCGATCTCGGCGGTGTCATGGCGCGCGAAATAACCCAGGTCCACCGCCTGCCACAGCGGCGCCTCGGTGCCGGGCAGAGCCAAATGCAGCGCGAGCAACTGGCGCGCCTCCTGCTTGCGCGCCTGGATTTCGGCATCCAGGTTCGGCCGCGCGCCGCCCAGGGCGCGCAGCGTGAGGCGATAGAGGTCCTCCAGAAGTTTGCCCTTCCAGGCATTCCATACCTTCGGGCTGGTGCCGCGAATGTCGGCCACGGTGAGCAGGTACAGCGCCGTGAGACGGCGCTCCGTGCCCACCAGCCGCACGAAGGCGAGGATCACCTCGGGGTCGCTGAGATCTTCCTTCTGCGCGATGCGGCTCATCGTCAGGTGGTGCTGCACGAGGAACGCGATGAGCTCGGAAGGCTCGCGTGCGATCCCGTGCGCGCGGCAGAAGCTCCGTACCTCGCGTGCGCCGAGGTCGGAGTGATCGCCGCCGCGGCCCTTGGCCACGTCGTGGAAGAGGGCGGCCACGTAGAGCACCATCGGCTCGTCCCAGTTCGCGGCCAGCTGGCTGCAGAAGGGGTATTCGTGCGCGTGCTCGGGGATGAAGAAGCGGCGCACGTTGCGCAGCACCATCAGGATGTGCTGGTCCACCGTGTAGACGTGGAAGAGGTCGTGCTGCATGCGCCCGACGATGCGCCGGAAGACCCAGAGGTAGCGCCCGAGCACGGAGGTCTCGTTCATGAGGCGCAGCACGTGCGTGATTCCCGCCGGCGCCCGCAGCATGGCCATGAAGGCGCGCCGGTTGCGCGGGTCGCTGCGAAATCGCGCGCCCATCAGCGCACGCGCGTTGTACAGGGCGCGCAAGGTGCGCGCCGAGAGCCCCGTGATGCCCGGGGCGCGCTGGAAGACGAGGAAGGTCTGCAGGATGGCGGCCGGATCCTCGATGTAGAGGCGGTCGTGCGCGACCTCCAGCAGCCCGCCTCGGTCGAGGAAGCGCTCGTCGATGGGCCGCATCGGCGCGGCCTCGGAGCCGACGATGCGCTCCTCCATGTTCAGCAGCAGGATCTGGTTGAGCTGGGCCACCGCCTTGGCGGCCCAGTAGTAGCGGTGCATCAGCCGCTCGGAGGAGCGCTGCGTGCGCGTGGCCACGAGGCCAAAGCTCTCGGCCACGGCGGTCTGCAGGTCGAAGACGAGGCGGTCTTCGCGCCGGCCGGCCAGCGCGTGCAGCCGTGCCCGGATGAGCTTGAGCGTGCCCTCGTGGCGACGCAGCTGCCGCACCTCGAAGGCCGTGAGCAGGCCCTTGGCCGCCAGCTCGCTCCAGGTGCGCCCGAAGCCCGCCGCGCGCGCGATCCACACCAGCACCTGCAGGTCACGCAGGCCGCCCGGGCTCTCCTTGCAGTTGGGTTCGAGCGCGTAGGGGGTGCTGTCGTGGCGCGTGTGGCGCTGCTGCATCTCCAGGGTCTTGGCGCGCAGGAAGGCCCCCGGGTCGAGGGCCTGGCGGGTGGCCTGCTCGAATTGATCGAAGAGGACGCGGCTGCCCGTGACCCGCCGGCTCTCGAGCAGCGCCGTCTGGACCGTGACGTCGCGACGCGCCTCGGCCAAGCACTCCTCGACCGTGCGCACCGATGAGCCGATCTCCAGGCCCGTATCCCAGCAGGCGGTGATGAACGCTCCCACGGCAGCGGTGTCTGCCCCTGGGGGCAGGAGCACCAGGACGTCGACATCCGAGTGCGGGAAGAGCTCCCCGCGGCCGTAGCCGCCCACGGCCACGAGCGCGCTTCCCGGGGGCATGGCATGTGCTCGCCACAGGGTGCGCAGCGTGCCGTCGACCAGGCGCGCGAGCCGGCGCAGCAGCGATGCCGCAGCCTGCGGCGTGGCGCGGCCCTCGCGGAAGCGGGCCAGCAGCTCCGCCTTGGCGTCCCGAAAGTGCCGGCGTGGCGCATCCCACACGGCGGGCGCAGCCGGGCTCATGGCGTCAGCGGCCGAGGACGACGGCCGCTTCAGGCACCTCGGCGGCCGGGGAGGGGGCGGCCGCTGCGGCCTCGGCCTTGCCGTAGCTCGCGGCGGCGAAGGCCGGCGCAGGCGGGCTCCCGGCCGAGACCGTGAGCACCTCGTAGCCCGTCTCCGTCACGAGTACCGTGTGCTCCCACTGCGCCGAGAGCGAGCGGTCGCGCGTGACGATCGTCCAGCCGTCGTAGGGCCGGTTGCCGCGGCGGTCTTCCTTGATGTCGCGCCGGCCGATGTTGATCATCGGCTCGATGGTGAAAATCATGCCCGGGACGAGTTCCTCCAGCGTGCCCGGGCGGCCGTAGAGCAGCACCTGCGGCTCCTCGTGGAAGCGCGCGCCCACGCCGTGGCCGCAGAACGCGCGAACCACCGAAAAGCCGGCCCGCTCCGCGAAGACCTGGATGGCATGGCCCACGTCGCCCAGCCGTGCGCCGGGGCGCACCTGCACGATGCCTTTCCACATGGCCTCGAAGGTGACCTGGCACAGCCGCCGGGCCGCGATCGAGCCCTCGCCCACCACGTACATGCGGCTGTTGTCGCCATGCCAGCCGTCCTTGATGACGGTGACGTCGATGTTGACGATGTCGCCCTGGCGCAGCGGCCGCTCGTCCGGGATCCCGTGGCACACCACCTCGTTGACCGAGGTGCACAGCGAGGCCGGGTAGGCCGGGTAGCCGGGCGGCTGGTAGCCCAGCGTGGCCGGTATGGCCTGCTGGACCTTGGTGATGTGCTCGTGGGCCAGGCGGTCGATCTCGAGCGTGGTGATGCCCGGCTGGATGTGCGGCTCGAGCAGGTCGAGCACTTCGCTCGCCAGGCGGCCGGCCAGCCGCATGCCGGCGATGTCGGCGGCGGTCTTCAGGGGGATCGGCATGGGGAGGGATTATCCCACCCCACCGATAGAATTACCGGTCGCCGATCCGACCCATGTCCTCTCCCGCCTCGAGCCTGCTCGCCTTCGTCGGCGGCCCAGCCCTCTCCGCCTTCCGCCTGGCTGCGCTGCTCGAGCGGCTTCGCCTGCTCGAACCCGCCCTGGCCGGCCTGCGGGCCCGCCACGTGTATTGGGTGCAGGCCGAGTGGCCAGCGGGCGGCGAGCCGGGCGTCGATGCCGGTGCACGTGGGGCGGCCGTGGCGCGTATGGCTGCGCTGCTGGACGCCCAGCCCGCGGAGCCGCCCACCCAGGGGCCGGCAGGCTCCGGGCCCGCGGCCGAGGAGGCTGCCGGGCAGCTCGTCGTCGTGATGCCGCGCCCGGGCACCGTCTCTCCCTGGTCGAGCAAGGCCACCGACATCGCGCGCAATTGCGCGCTGCCGGTTCGACGCGTCGAGCGCGTGACCGAGTATCGGCTCGAGGGGCGCAGCGGCTGGCTGGCGGGCGCACGCAGGCTCTCCGACGCAACCCTGGCCAGGCTCGCGGGCCTCCTGCATGACCGCATGACCGAGGCGGTGGCCTTTGAGCGGGAGGGCGCGCGGGCGCTCTTCACGCAGCGGCAAGGTGCGCCGGCAGCGCGCGTGGCCCTCCTGGCCCGCGGCCGTGTCGCGCTGGAGGAGGCCAATGCCCTCCAGGGTCTGGCACTTTCGGCAGACGAGATCGACTACCTGGCCGAGGCCTTCGCCGGGCTGCGGCGTGACCCGACCGATGTCGAGCTGATGATGTTCGCGCAGGCCAACAGCGAGCACTGCCGGCACAAGATCTTCAACGCCCGCTTCACCATCGACGGCGTGGAGCAGCCGCGCTCGATGTTCCAGATGATCCGCCACACCGAGGCGGTGTCGCCGCAGCGCACGGTGGTGGCCTACAGCGACAACGCGGCCGTGATGGCCGGCGGCCCTGTTGAACTGTGGCGGCCCGAGGGCTACACGAACGCGCCGCGCTACGCCGCCCGCGCCGCCACCGCGCACGTGCTGATGAAGGTGGAGACGCACAACCACCCCACCGCCATCTCGCCTCACCCCGGGGCGGCCACGGGGGCGGGCGGTGAGATCCGCGACGAAGGCGCCACCGGCCGCGGGGCCCGGCCCAAGGCCGGGCTCACGGGCTTCTCGGTGAGCCACCTGCACCTGCCCGGTGCGGCCGAGCCCTGGGAGGCCGGTGCCGCGGGGCGCCCGGGCCACATCGCCAGCGCGCTGCAGATCATGACCGAGGGGCCGCTCGGGGGCGCGGCCTTCAACAACGAGTTCGGCCGGCCCAACCTGGCGGGCTATTTCCGCAGCTACGAGCAGGTGGTGGCAGGGGTGCGCCGCGGCTACCACAAGCCCATCATGATGGCTGGCGGATTGGGCGCCATCGTCGACGGGCAGACGCACAAGGTGGCCTTTCCGGCCGGCACGCTGCTGGTGCAGCTCGGCGGGCCAGGCATGCGCATCGGCCTGGGCGGCGGCGCGGCCAGCTCGATGGCCGCCGGCGTGAACGCGGCCGAACTCGATTTCGATTCCGTCCAGCGCGGCAGTCCCGAGATCCAGCGCCGCGCACAGGAGGTGATCAACCACTGCTGGTCGCTCGGTGCGGCCAACCCGGTTCTGGCGATCCACGATGTGGGAGCGGGCGGCCTTTCCAACGCCTTCCCCGAGCTCGTCGACGGTGCCGCACGGGGGGCCGTGTTCGACCTGCGGCAGGTGCCGCTGCAGGAGTCGGGCCTCTCGCCGGCCGAGGTGTGGTGCAACGAGAGCCAGGAGCGCTACGTGCTGGCGGTGGACCCCGCAGCCTGGCCGCTGCTGGAGCAGATGTGCGTGCGCGAGCGCTGCCCGGTGGCCATCGTCGGCACGGCCCGCGACGAGACGCGCCTGGTGCTCGAGGACGGCCCGGGCGGCCAGCGCGTGATCGACATGCCCATGGAGGTCCTGCTGGGCAAGGCGCCACGCATGCACCGCGACGTGCAGCGTGTGGCACGCACCGAACCGGCGCTCGACCTCACCGGCGTGACGCTCGAGCGCGCCGCGTTCGACGTGCTGCGCCATCCGACGGTGGGCAGCAAGCGCTTCCTCGTGACGATCGGCGACCGCACTGTGGGCGGCCTGACGCACCGCGACCAGATGGTGGGGCCCTGGCAGGTGCCGGTGGCCGACTGCGCGGTGACCCTGGCCGACTACACCGGGCTGCGCGGGGAGGCCATGAGCCTGGGCGAGCGCACGCCGCTGGCGGCCCTCGACGCCCCTGCCTCCGCGCGCATGGCCGTGGGCGAGGCGTTGACGAACCTGCTGGCGGCACCTGTCACGCTCGAGCACGTCAAGCTCAGCGCGAACTGGATGGCCGCCTGCGGCGAGCCGGGGGAGGATGCTGCGCTCTTCGATGCCGTGCAGGCGGTGGGGATGGAGCTGTGCCCGGCGCTGGGCATCGGCATCCCGGTGGGCAAGGACTCCCTGTCGATGCGCACGCGCTGGAGCGAAGACGGCCAGCCGCAGCAGGTGCTCGCACCCGTGTCGCTCATCGTCTCGGCCTTTGCGACGCTGGAGGAGGTGCGCGGCACCCTCACCCCGCAGCTGGCGCCGGGCGACACCACGCTGCTGCTGGTGGACCTGAGCGCCGGGCGCCTGCGCATGGGCGGCTCGGTGCTGGCGCACACCCTGCAGCGCTTCGGCCACGGGGTGCCCGACCTGGACGAGCCGCAGCACCTGCGCGCGCTCGCATCGGCCCTGCAGGCCCTGCGAGCCGAGGGCCGGCTGCTGGCCTACCACGACCGCAGCGACGGCGGCCTGTGGGCGGCCGTGTGCGAGATGGCCTTCGCCGGCCACATGGGCGTGAGCCTGAACGTGGACATCCTCGTCACCGAGGGTGACGGCATCGGCGACAGCCGCGCCGAGTACGGCGACTCGAAGAACTGGGCCACGCAGGTGGGCGAGCGGCGCAACGAGCTGACGCTGCGTGCCCTCTTCAACGAGGAACTGGGCGTGGTGCTGCAGGTGCGCAGCGCCGAGCGCGACGCGGTACTGGGCGTGCTGCGCGCGCACGGCCTGAGCCGGCTCACGCACGTCATCGGCAAGACGAACACGCGCAGTGCGGTGGAGGTGTGGCGTGATGCGAAGCTGCAGTTCGCCGCCTCCGTGCAGGCGCTGCAGCAGGCCTGGGACCACGTGAGCTGGCAGATCGCGCGCCAGCGCGACAACCCCGCCTGCGCCGACGCCGAGCATGCCGCCGCCGGTGACCCGGATGACCCGGGGCTGCACCTGCACCTGATCGACGCCGAGCAGGAGCCCCCCCTGGAGCCGACATCGGGCTGCGCGGAACCGCCTCTGGCACCCGCTGCCCCCGCACTCGCGCTCAGCCGCCCCCCGGTAGCGATCCTGCGCGAGCAGGGCGTGAACTCGCAGCTCGAGATGAGCCGGGCCATGGACCTCGCCGGCTTCGAGACCTGCGACGTCCACATGAGCGACCTGCAGGCCGGGCGCACCCGGCTGGAGGCCTACGTGGGCCTGGTGGCCTGTGGCGGCTTCTCCTATGGCGACACCTTGGGCGCGGGGCAGGGCTGGGCGCGATCGATCCTTTTCCACGCCGAGCTGGCCGGGGCCTTCGCGGCCTTCTTCAACCGCCCCGATACCTTCGCGCTCGGGGTGTGCAACGGCTGCCAGATGCTGGCCGCACTCGCCCCGATCATTCCCGGCGCGCAGGATTGGCCGCTCTTCACCCGCAACGTCTCGGAACAGTTCGAGGCACGGCTGTCGATGGTGGAGGTGCTCGACAGCCCGAGCCTCTTCTTCGCCGGCATGGCCGGCAGCCGGCTGCCCATCGCGGTCTCGCACGGCGAGGGGCGGGCCGATTTCTCCGCCCGTGGCGATGCACGGGCCGTGCACCGCGCGCTGCGCTTCGTCGACACCCACGGCCGGCCCACCGAGGCCTACCCGGCCAACCCGAACGGCAGCCCCGAGGGGCTGACCGGCGTCACGACGGCCGACGGCCGCTTCACGGCGCTGATGCCGCACCCCGAGCGCGTCTTTCGCCATGCGCAGATGAGCTGGACCAACGGGGACGTGTCCCTGCCCAGCCCGTGGATGCGGATGTTCCGCCAGGCACGGCGCTGGGTGGCATGACACACTGCGTGCTATGAGCGAACTCGTCGTCCGCCGCCTGCTGGTCGACCTCAAGAGCCCGATCCCGCGCCGCTGGAACGGGGGTGACGCCTTTCGCAGTGCGTTCTTCAACGCGCTGTCGATGAGCTTCCCTGCCGGCGAGCAGGTCTTCATCGATTCGGTGCGCAAGGGGCTGCCGCGCCTGGCGCAGCGCGACCCGGCCGCGCACGCGCGCTTCGAGGCCGAGGCGCGCGCTTTCATCGGCCAGGAGGCCACCCACCGGCGCGTGCACGAACTTTTCAACGCCCACCTGGCGCGCGAAGGCCTGGTCAACCACTGGGAGCCGCGCATCCACCGGCGCCTGGCACGGCTCGAGCGCCTGGCCGGCAACGAGCCGCGGGCCTGGCTGGCCGTCACGGCCGCCACCGAGCACCTCACGGCTCTGCTGGCCGAGCACCTGCTCACACACCCGGAGATGCTCGAGGGGGCCGAGCCTCGCCTGCGCGACCTGTGGCTGTGGCACTCCAGCGAGGAGAGCGAGCACCGCTGCACCGCCTTCGACCTGTACCGCGCGCTGGGCGGCAACGACACCTGGCGCCGCCGCTTCTTCCGCCTCGTCACCTGGCACTTCGCCACCGACCTGCTGCGCCAGACGCTGCACAACCTGTGGCGCGACGGGGCGCTGTGGCAGCGGGCCACCTGGCGCAGCGCCTGGTCCGTCACCTTCGGCCGCGGCGGGCTCGTGCGCTGCCAGTGGCGCGCGTGGCGGCGCTACTTCGACGCCGACTTCCATCCTTCGCAGGGCGACGGGCGTCTCGCCGAGCGCTGGCTGGCCGAGCACGCGAGCCTGGCCCCGCCGGTGGCGCAGCCGGCGCGGTCCTGAGGCCTGGGCCCCCGCTTGCACGTTCAAAGGACTGAAAACCACATGCCTGCCGGAGCGCCGATGTCCGACACTGCCTGCTCCCTTCCCGTGGCCGTGGTGACCGGAGGCGCGCGTGGCATCGGTCTGGCCTGCGCGCGCTGGTTCCTGGCGCATGGCCATCGGGTGGCACTGGTGGATGTCGACGGCCAGACGCTGGGCCGCACCGAGGCCGTCCTGGGCGATGCCGAGCGGGTCCTGGGCGTGCAGGCCGACGTGTCGCAGCCGCAGCAGGTGCAGCGCGCCATCGCCGAGGTCGATGCCCGCTTCGGCCGCATCGACGCGCTCGTGAACAACGCCGGCGTGGCGGTCTTCAAACGCATCGAGGACACCACCTGGGAGGAGTGGCGCCACGTGCTGGGCACCAACCTCGACGGCGCCTTCCTGTGCACGCAGGTCTGCACCCCCGTGATGAAGCGCGGCGGCGGTGGCGCAGTGGTGAACATCGCTTCCATCTCGGGGCTGCGCGCCAGCACGCTGCGTGTGGCCTACGGTACGAGCAAGGGCGCGCTCATCCACCTGACCAAGCAGCAGGCGATCGAGCTCGGCAACGCCGGCATCCGCGTCAATTGCGTGGCCCCGGGGCCGGTGGATACGGATATGGCCAAGCTCGTGCACACCGTGGCCATCCGCAGCGACTACCACGACACCATCCCGCTGAACCGCTACGGCACGATCGAGGAGATCGCCAATGCGGTGGGCTTCCTGTGCGGCCCGGCCGCAAGCTACGTCAACGGCCAGACCCTGGCGGTGGACGGCGGTTTTGACGCCAGCGGCGTGGGCTTGCCCACGCTGCGCAAGGGCGGTTTGAAAGCCTGAAAACCCGGGGCTACAGCGCCCCGGTCCACCTCGGCAGCGCCAGCGCGAGTTCCGGCACGAAGGTCACGAGCAGCAGCGCCGACCCCATCGCCGCCACCATCCACAGCACCCAGCGGGTGGTGGACTCGATGGTGCAGCCGGCAATGCGGCACGTCACCATCAGGTTCACCGCCATGGGGGGCGTGAAGGAGCCGATGGCCAGGTTCATGGTCACGATGATGCCGAACCAGGTCGGGTCCCAGCCGAAGGCCTTCACCACGGGCATGAGCATGGGCACGAAGATCATGAAGACGGAGATGGCGTCCAGCAGCATGCCCGCCACCAGCAGGATGAAGGTGATGATCAGCAGCATCACCGTCTCGTTGGTGGTCAGCGCCATCAGACTTGGCAAAGGCGTCGAATGCGCCCACCGTGGCGCCGGCGTGGGCGAACACGGTGGCCAGGCCCACGATGGTCAGCACCACGGCCGAGATCTCGGCCGAGTCGCGGAAGGCTTCGTACAAGCGCCGCAGGTTCAGCGTGCGGTAGATGAACACGCCCACGAACAAGCCGTAGAACACCGCCACGACAGCGGCTTCGGTGGGGGTGAAGGCGCCGGAGCGCAACCCGCCCAGGATGACGATGGGGGCAGCCAGGCCCCAGGAGGCGTCTTTCAGCGAGGCCCACAGCGGCAGGCGCTCCTCATCGTCACGCGCGCCCCAGCCGTGTTTGCGGGCGAACCACACCGCCGGCACCATCAGCGACAACCCGGCCAGGATGCCGGGGATGATGCCGCCGATGAACAGCGCCGG
>JBJTVI010000097.1:0-2033 GCA_046081145.1 Rubrivivax sp. | reverse complement strand
CCAGTCGAAGGCCGGGATCAGCCAGGCCCCAAGCGAGCCCTTGCCGCCTTCGGCCAGCCACCAGAAGCCCAGGTTGCTCACGAGCTGCAGCACGCCGAAGGCAAAGAGCGCGCGCCACAGCCCGATGCGCAGCATCAGCGCTCCGCCGGCCAGGGCGCCGGCGATCGTCAGCCACAGCCCGATCACCTTGTTGACCACACCCACCTCGGCGCCCGTGTAGGCCATGCCCTTGAGCAGGAAGGGCGTCATGAGCGAGCCGGCAAAGGCGTCGCCGAGCTTGTAGAGCACGATGAAGAGCAGGAACGCGGCCGCGCCTTCCTGCGAGAAGTAGTTGCGCAGGCCGCCCAGCAGCGTCTCGAAGCGCGCGCGCCGCGCGGCCCAGATGCCCAGGGGCAGGGTGAGGGCCACGCCGCCGAGCAGCACCACGAGGTCGATCCAGCGGCCCTGCAGCGCGGCGCTCCGCGTCGTCGTGGCCAGCAGCGGCGCGAGCACGGACTGCACGGCCGGGCGCAGCAGGGTTTCCGTCAGCAGCACGCCCACGCCCGCAGCGGCGCACAGCGCGAGGAACCCGAGCAGGTCGCGCCGGGCCTCGGGCGGCGGCTCGGCGGCAGCCGGCGGCTGCGGCAGGCGCGGCAACGCGACAGCCGAGACCACGGCCGCGGCCGCCATCAGAGCGGCCATCAGCCGGTATACATCGGGCCAGCTCCAGCCCCCGCCCTGGTTCGCGTCCGTCCAGATGAGGGCCACGCCTCCGGAGAGGATCATCGCGAGGCGGTAGCCCATCACCGCCAGCGACGCGCCCAACCCGCGCTCGGAGGCGGGCAGCAGGTCGGTGCGGTAGGCGTCGATCACCACGTCCTGCGAGGCGGAAAGAAAAGCGATCGTGACGGCCAGCAGCGCGAACACCCGGATCGACTCCACCGGCGGCGTGGCCGCCAGCGCCAGCAGCACGCCCGCCAGCAGCAGCTGCGCGAGCACCAGCCAGCCCCGCCTGCGCCCGAGCAGCGGCAGGTCGAAGCGGTCCATCAGCGGGGCCCACAGGAACTTGAAGGTGTAGGGCAGGCCCACGAGGCTGAGAAAGCCGATCGTGGCCAGGGCCACGCCCTCGGCGGTGAGCCAGGCCTGCATGGCCTGCCCCGTGAGCGCCAGCGGCAACCCCGAGGCAAAGCCGAGCACGGTGACGACGAGGGCGCGCCATGCGGTGGCGGGCAGGGAGCGGGCGGGGGGCACCATGCGGGGGATTATGGGTGGGGGTCAGCTGGCTCAGCGGGCACCCGCATCCCACCGCGTGGGACCTTGAAGCCTCGCCAGTCGCCCCGATGTGCCGCACATGGCCACTGACCCCGTCCACATCGCCTGCACCGTCTGCGGCGCCACCAACCGTGTGCCCGCCGCACGCCTGACTGAAGAGCCGACCTGCGGGCGCTGCGGCGCGACACTGCTGCCCGGTGAGCCGGTGGAGCTCACCGATGCCAACTTCGAGGCCGTGGCCGCCCGCACAGAACTGCCCCTGGTGGTGGACTTCTGGGCCCCTTGGTGCGGCCCGTGCCGCATGATGGCGCCGGCCTTCGAGCAGGCAGCAGCGCAGCTCAAGGGGCGCGCGGTGCTCGCCAAGGTCAACAGCGACGAGAACCCGGGGCTCTCGGCCCGCTACGGTATCCGCAGCATTCCCACGCTCGTGCGCTTCGAGAGCGGGCGCGAGGTCCGGCGCGTGAGCGGGGCGTTGCCGGCGGGGCAGATCGTGGCGTTTGCTGGTTGATCAGCCTTCGGTTCGTGGTCTTTGCCGGGTGAGACTTGGCGGCCCATCGTTCGGAGGCGTCCCGAGCACTGCGATGTCTCGGATCGGGTGGGTGGGGTACCCCCCGCAGCGAAGTAAAGGGGGAGCCATCGGCGGCAAGCCGATGGCGGAGGACATGAGCGAAGGGGGGTACCCCGCCCGCCCGATCCCGCGAGCCGTAGGCCAAAGACCCGCAGGCAGCGCTGACCGCTCACCAACCGAGCGGCCGCGCCCACCCCACGTATTCCTTGGCCAG
>JBJTVI010000096.1:0-3988 GCA_046081145.1 Rubrivivax sp. | reverse complement strand
CCCGCGACCCTGACCCTACTTGCCGCTGCGCTGGCGCCGCCCCCCGCACGCGCCGCCACCACCGAGGAATTGCGCCAGGAAGCACAGGCCGCGCTCGATGCGCTGCACCGGCGCAACCCAACGGCACTCGCCATCTCGCGCGAGGCTCGCGCCACGCTCGTCTTTCCGAAGATCGTCAAGGCAGGCCTCGTCTTCGGCGGCAGCTACGGCGAGGGCGTGCTCTTCAAGAGCGGTGCCGTGGCAGGCACCTACAACTCGGTGTCGGCCTCCTGGGGCTGGCAGGCCGGCGCGCAGACCTACGCCTACGTGCTCTACCTGATGAACGACGCGGCGCTGAAGTACCTGGAGGAATCGAAGGGCTGGGAGTTCGGCGTCGGGCCGACGGTGGTGGTGGTCAACGAAGGCGTGGCGCGCAACCTCTCCACCTCCACGCTGCGCGACGACGCCTATGCCTTCGTCACCGACCAGCAGGGGCTGATGGCGGGCATCAGCCTGGAGGGCACGAAGGTGACGCGGGTGAGGCGGTAGCGCCCCACGCCCGCGAAGGGCTCAATCCACCGTCGCGCCGCTGGCCTTCACGAACCGCGCCCACTTGTCGATTTCGGCCTGGGTGAAGGCGCGGGCCTCCGCAGGGGAGTTGCCCACCGGGCGCAGGCCCAGGCTGGCGAAGCGCTCCTGCACGGCCGGGAGCTTCAGGATCTGCGCGACCTGGGACTGGAGCTTCTCGACGATGGCCGCCGGCGTGCCCTTGGGGACATACAGCCCATTCCACGCATCGGCGGAAAAGCCCGGGAACCCGCTCTCGGCAATCGTCGGGACTTCCGGCGCGGCCGGTGAACGAGACAGGCTCGTCACCGCAAGGGGACGCATCCTGCCCGACTGGATATGGGGCACCGACGAGGGCAGTCCGTCGATCATCAGTTGAACATTGCCCGCCAGCAAGGCCGTGATGGCCGGGCCGCTTCCTCCGTAGGGAACGTGCAGGATGTCGACGCCCGCGAGCTGCTTGAGCATCTCGAAGGTGAGGTGTGCGGCCGTTCCGTTGCCCAGCGACGCGTAGCTCAACTTGCCCGGCTCGCGTTTGGCCTGAGCGATGAGTTCCGTCAGGTTGCGCGCCTGCACCGAAGGGTGCGCCACCAGCACATTGGGCAGGGTTCCCACCGTCGTGACCGGCTCGAAGTCGCGCAGCGGGTGGTACTTGAGCTTCGGGTTCAGCGAGATGTTGATCGCGTGCGAGCCCGTGACGCCCATGATCATCGTGTAGCCGTCGGGCGCCGCCCGGGAGACGGCTTCGGCGCCCACCGAACCGCCCGCTCCCGCTCGGTTCTCGATGTTCACCGGCTGCTTCCAGGCCAGGGCCAGGTGCTCTCCCACCACGCGTGCTGCAATGTCGGTGGAGCCTCCGGGCGGAAAGGGCACGACCAGCTTGATCGGCTGGTTCGGGAAGTCGGCCTGGGCCCAGGCCGGGAGGCCGAAGGCCCCCACCGCCGACGCGGCGCCGATAACAAGGGTGCGACGCTGGTTGTTCACCATCGGTGAAGCTCTCCGTGAAGGGAAGGGGACGCTGATCCCGGGCCGGGAATCAGACGGGCGTGACGATGAGTTCGCGCGGCAGGCGGGACAGGTGCTCCAGGCCCGTGGACGTGACCCATACGGTGTCTTCCAGGTGCACGCCTCCGACCTCGGGGTCGCGGTAGAAGACCTCGAAGTTCAGCGCCATGCCCGTCTCCACCGTCCAGCCCCGCGTCTTGTGGGCCGGCTCGGCGTACTCGAGCACGTCCAGCCCGATGCCATGCCAGACCATCGTGGTGAGCATCGGCTCCAGGCCGTGCCCGACGATCACGGCCTAGGCGGCGGCACGGCAGTCCAGGGTCTGTACGCCTGGCTGCAGCTTCGCCTCGGCCGCAGCCAGCGCATCGCGGACGATCCCGTGCAGCTGCGCCAGCCGCGGGGAAGGCTCACCGATCACGCCCGTGCGCGCAATGTCCATGTGGTAGAGCTTCCAGGTGCCGATGGCGTCGTAGACGACCACGTCTCCGGGGGCCAGGCGCCGGCTCTCGGCCCAGTCGTTGTCGAGCACGAAGCCGCCGTCGGGGCCGGCACCGAACATCATCCCGCGCTCGCCCAGGAAGCGGCCGCCCTGGCCGACGACGCTGGCCCGGTAGGCATCCACCATCGACATCACGGTCCCGCCGACCTTCACCGCCGCACTGGCATCCTCCAGTGCGCGGTCGTTGATGCTCGCGCCGTGGCGCAGCAGCTCGATCTCAGGGGCGGTCTTCACCATCCGGATCTCGCGGAAGACATGAAGCGCGTCCACCACCTCGATGCGCCCGCCCAGGCGCTCGGACACCTGTGCGCCGAAGCGCAGGTCGTCAAAACCCACGCGCCACGTGCCACGCGAGCCCATATGGGCCTCGAACCAGGAACAGGCGGCCCCGAGCAGGTCCTCCGCCGACGCATCCCGCGTCGCCGCGTAGAGGTCGCGCAGGGGATGGCGCAGCTGGGTGTCGATCCCCACGCCCTCGGAGATCATCCGCAGCAGGTACGACGCGCTGGAGCGGGTCTTGGCGCTGAACAGCCGCAGGTCCGGCATCCAGGTGGGGCGGGTGACGAGGTAGGCGAGGTCGTAGTCCGAGACGCACAGGGCCGGGGGCAGGTCCTCCCGGGCCGGCAGCAGGGCTGCGCCGAGGATGTCGTGGAATTGCCCGAGCACGGAGTCGGGCATGTGGCCGGAGAGGTAGTAGAGGTTCTTGAATCCGCTGCCTACGACAGCGTCCAGGCGGTGCCGGGCCATCACGGCGCGGGCTCGCTCGACATTCACCAGGGGGGCGGCTGCCGCCCTCGACGGCGCCCTTGGCGCCTCGACCACTTCGCTCATGCGTGCTTTCGACTTGTCGCGCGTTCCCGTACGCGCACCGCTTGTGGCCCCCTCTTCCTGCAGGGTGTGTGGGTTGACCATAGCGACGCGCCTGGACGCTGTCAACGCGGGTTTGGAAGGGTTGCCCGACGGCTTCGCAGCGGGCAGGGTTGGCTGCGTCAACAAGAGGCTCTCATGATCCTGCCCAACCGTCTGTCGGGCCACGTGGCGATCGTCACCGGCGCCGCCGGCGACCTTGGCCTGGCCATCGTCGAACGTCTACTGGATGCTGGCATGCGCGTCGCGCTGCTGGACCTGGACACTCGCGCCCTGAGCGCGCACCCGCCCACAGGTTCGGCGCTTCCTGCCCGAACCGAGGGCGACGCACGGCAGTCCCGCACGCTGCTGCTGCCTGGCTGCGACATTCGCGACGAGGAACAGGTCGTCGCCGCCGTGGCGCAGGTGGTGAGCCACTTCGGCTCGATCCGCGTCCTCGTGAACAACGCCGCGATGGTGACACCCAAGTCCCCGGTGGCCGACCTGCCCGTGTCCGCGTGGCGGGACACGCTGGACGTGAACCTCACGGGCGCCTGGCTCATGACGCGCGCATGCTGGCCCCACCTGATCGGCGGGGGTGGCGGAACCGTCCTCAACATCGCCTCGCAGATGGGGCACGTCGGCTCGCCGGGCGGAGGGGCCTACGGGGTGTCCAAGGCCGGCCTGATTGCGCTGGCTCGCGCGATCGCGGTCGATGGTGCGCCGCACGGCATCCGCGGCCTGAGCCTGTCCCCCGGGGCCGTGATGACCAGCCGGCTGACCAACCGCTACGGCAACGAGCAGGCGGTGCGTGCGGCGCTCGCCCCGAAGTACCTGGCAGGAGAGATCGGGTCACCAGACGAGGTGGCGCAGGCCGCCTGGTTCCTGCTCAACGGCGGGTCCTTTCTCAACGGCTGCGACCTGCTCGTGGACGGCGGCTACACGACGACATGAGCCACACACCTGCGAATGACGAACTCGACGTCCTGATCCGGCGGCTGCACGCCGACGAGCCGCCGGCACCCGTCTTCGAGTCGGCCAGGCTGCTCCTGCTGGACACCGTGGGCTGTGCGCTGGCCGGGCTGCAGGCGC
>JBJTVI010000095.1:0-3011 GCA_046081145.1 Rubrivivax sp. | reverse complement strand
GTGGGGCCGCTATGCCGGGCTGCTGGCGCGCGTGCCGCACCTCGTGCACGTGGAGCACAACTCGCGCGAACGCTACACGCGCTGGCGCGCGGCGCAGGCCCGGTGGCTGGCGGCACGCACGGACGCCATCGTCGGCGTCTCCGAAGGCGTGCGGGGCAGCCTGCTGGCGCTGGGCATGCCCGAGTCGCGCACGATGGCCATCGACAACGGCATCCGTCTCGAGCGGTACGCGGCCGGCGAGCGCCCTCACGACCAGCGCACGCGCCAGGTGGTGATGGCCGCACGCTTTGCGCGCCAGAAGGATCACGCCACGCTGATCCGGGCCGCTGCACGCTTGCGCGCGCGCGGCATCGATCTGCCCGTCCTGCTCGCCGGGGCCGGCAAGCCGGGCCTGCGGCGCCAGGCCGAGCGCCTCGTGGGTGACTTGGGGCTGGGCGCGCAGGTGCGGCTGCTCGGTCAGTACGGCGACATGCCCGGCCTGCTGACCGGCAGCACCCTGCATGTGCTCAGTACGCACTGGGAGGGCATGCCGCTGGCGCTGGTGGAGGCGATGGCAGCCGGCTGCGCGGTGGCGGGGTCAGCGGTGCCCGGTGTGCGCGAACTCCTGCGCGAGGGTGTGGACGGCCGCCTCTTCGCCGGGGGCGACGACGAGGCGCTGGCCGCGATCCTGGAGGCCTGGTGGCGGGAGCCGGAGCAGGCCGAGCAGCTGGGACGGGCTGCGCGCGAGCGTGCGCTGGCGCACTTCGGCCTGGAGCGGATGACCGCACGCTACGAGGCGCTCTTCGAGAGGCTGTGCGGGCTCCCGCCTGCACCGCAGCCCCAGCTGCCGCAACCCTGAGGCACGGGGGCCGCCTGCCCGTGCGGCCGCACTCGGGCCGGCGGGCCTACTCGCGCCAGTGCCGTGCCACCCACCCGGCCGGCCGCACGAAGCGCCCGAAGCGGTTGCGCCGCCCGGCGATGGCATCGGGCGGGTTGACCTCGCCATGGAAGACGACGATGCGAGCCCCCTGTGGGCACGCCGGCTCGCGCCAGAAGTTCGTGGGCCAGGGCGCAATGCAGTGGTACTTGTAGCTCGCACACCAGCTCGCCGGCCAGTAGTGCAGCCGACCCTGCCGGCTCATCACCTCGGAGAGGTAGGCCTGCTCGTTGCGCAGCCGTGCCCGCACGGTCGCCTGCGTGGCACGAAAGCCGGCCAGCACGTCGGCGTGCGCGCCCAGCTCGAAGCGGTAGACCGAGGAGTTGCCGGTGATGCGCCAGGGCCGCTTCCAGTCGTGGATGATGAGGAACTCTCCTGGTTCCTCGAAGAAGGGCGTGATGTCGTCGACGATCACGATGTCGAGATCCAGGAACAGGGCGGTGCCGCGCAGCCCGTGCAGGTCGGCCTCGAAGGTGGTGAGCTTGGTCCACCCGCGCTCGGGGATGCCCGGGGGCAGTGCCAGGCTCGGGATCGGCAGGCACCGGACCTCCTCGCGCACGCCCTGGGCATCGTCGGTCAGGCACACGAAGGCAAAGTCGCCGCGAAGGTGACGCCGCACCATGGCGTACAGGCGGTTGACGTAGTGCGGGCCGTACTTGGTGCCCCACTTCATGCACAGCACCACACGCGGGGGCGATGCCGCCACGGGGTTCACAGTTCCTCCACCGTGCGCGGCGGGAAGGTATCCCACCCCAGGCAGCCCGGGCACTGCCAGAACCAGTGCCGCGCCTCGAAGCCGCAGGCCGCGCAGCGGTGGCGCTGCAGCGGGGCGGCTGCGCGCTCGACTGCCGTGCGCAGCCCCTGCAGGCCCGCCTCGCCCCAGTGGGCGGGCGAAAGCGCCAGCAGGGCCTGCGCCCCGGCCAGCCCCGGAGCGTGGCGCAGGTGCTCGGCCAGCAAGGCGGCCTGCGCAGCCGGATCCTCCGCCTCCAGCAGCAGCCGCGCCCGTACCAGCGCGCTGCCTGGGTCGCGTGCACAGGCCTGCTCGAGCGTTTCGCGCGCACGTGGGCCCTGTCCCGTGGCCAGAGCCAGCCGGGCGTAGTCTGCCGCCACCAGGCCAAGGAAGGCCGGCGCGGCCTCGCGCAGCGATTCGAGGGCGGCCAGGGCCCGCGCAGGTTCGCCCGCCGATTCGTGCCAGCGTGCCTGCAGCAGCCAGGGCCTGGCGGCGCGCGGGTCGGCGCGACGGGCGCGTGCCAGCGCGGCGGCGGCCTCCTCGGGGCGGTGCTGCGCATGCGCAAGCTCGGCCCGCTCGCACTCGAAGTGCGCGATGCGCGCGCTGAAGTCGCCGCGGCCGGCACCTTGCAGGCGCTCAGCGGCCTCGATCGCCGCCGGCCACTCGCGCGAGCGCTCGTGCAGGGCCAGCAAGGCCAGGTCCGCCTCGGCCTCGAAGCCCGTGCCGCGCAACTGCGTGAAGGCCGCCTCGGCCCGGTCGAAGAGGCCCGCGCGCAGGTAGTCCTGGGCCAGTGCGTGCCGCGCGCGGTCACGCTCCGCGCCGGGCAGGTCTGCGCGCGCCAGCAGGTGCTCGTGCACGCGCACCGCGCGCTCGAACTCGCCCCGGCGCCGAAAGAGGTTGCCCAACGCGAAGTGCAGCTCCACCGCATCGGGGTCGTTGCGCACCGCCTCGATGAAGGCATCCACGGCCTTGTCCTGCTGTTCGTTGAGCAGCAGGCTCAGCCCGCGAAAGTAGGCCCTTGGCGCCTCCCGCTGCTCACCGCGCAGCTGGCGCAGGTCGAGCCGTGCCGCGATCCAGCCGAGCGCGAAAGCTGCCGGCAGCACCAGCAGGCCCAGCTGCAGCCACGGGAGGTCAAAGTCCATCGCGGCGCAGCTGTTCGGGCACCGCGGGCGCGGCAGCCGGCGCACCGGCATCGAAGGTGGCCGGCTGCGCAGTGCGGCGGCTTACATCGCAGCGGTGGCGCCACCAGCTCGGGAGCATCGCGAGCACGCCCACCACGCTGCCCAGGGCAAAGGCGGTCAGCACGACGATCACGGTGGGGGCGCTCCAGTCGACCCCGAAGAACCAGTGCACCGTCACCGGCTG
>JBJTVI010000094.1:0-4329 GCA_046081145.1 Rubrivivax sp. | reverse complement strand
CTGCCGGGCAGCCAGGCGCTGGAGCTCGACGTGGCCGATGCCGGGGCCATCGAGCGTGTGTTTGGCCAGATCGCGCAGCACCTGGGCCGCATCGACATCCTGGTGAACAACGCCGGGGTCTCGATCCGCAAGTCCAGCCACGACCTGTCGCTGGCCGAGTGGAACCAGGTGCTGACAGTCAACCTGACGGGCTGCTTCCTGTGCGCACGGGCCGCGGCGGCAGCCATGCCCGCGCAGGGCGGCGCCGTGGTGAACACGGCCTCGATCATGGGCTTGTCGGGTGCCGGGCCGTACCCGAACCCGGCCTACCACGCCACCAAGGGCGCCCTGGTCAACCTCACCCGCTCGCAGGCCGTGGAGTGGGCCGCGCGCGGCATCCGGGTCAACGCCGTGGCCCCCACCTGGACCCGCACCGGCTTCATCGGCGAGCTCACCGACGCCGTGCGTGAGCGCGTGCGCGCGGTCACCCCGCTCGGGCGCATGGCCGAGCCCGAGGAGGTGGCAGCGGCCATCCTGTTCCTGGCCAGCCCGGCCGCATCCATGGTCACCGGCCACACGCTTGCGGTGGACGGGGGTTTTCTGGCGCAGTGACAGCGCTCGATTCACAGGCACCGGAGCGACATCCATGATCAAGCTCTTCAGCTTCTCCTACGAGGGCGCGACCTTCGAGGTGCTCGGGGCGACCTTCACTGGCCATGAACAACTCATCGTCGACGGCCAGCCGATGGCACGCCGGCTCAACTGGCGCACGCACAGCCGCTACGCCTTCGTGCACGAGCGCCTGGGTGAGCTCGAGCTTCACTTCAGGATCGACCCGCTGGCCGGGCTCGTGCACTACGAGCTCAAGCGCGGCGCCGATACGGTCGTCCAGGCCGAGACCGACGTTCCCCTGCCGGCGTGGCTGTCGCCGCCGGGCGAGCCCGCCCCGGCTGCGCCCGGCGCTCCGGCAGATGGCACCACGCCGCAGGCAAAACCGAAGCTCTCGCGCCTGGTCACGGTGTTCGGGGTGCTGGCCAAGCTCGCGCAGACCGGCAAGGTCGTCAAGGTGGCGCTGGCGGGCATGGCCGTGTCGGGCTGGACGATTCTCTTCAGCCTGCCCTTTGCGCTTGCCCTCGTGGCCACGCTCGTCTTCCACGAGTGGGGGCACCTGCGCGCGATGCGGCACTTCGGGATGAAGACCAAGGGCATGTACCTGATCCCCTTCGTCGGGGGCCTGGCCATCGGCGAGCAGCCGCGCAGCCAGTGGCAGGAGGTGCACATCTCGATGATGGGGCCCGTCTACGGCCTGGCGATGACGGTGGTCTGCTACCTGGCGTTCCTGGCCACCGGCAACCACTTCGTCGGGCTGCTGGCCTCGCTCAGCGGGCTGATCAATGTGGCGAACCTGCTGCCCTTGCATCCGCTGGACGGCGGGCGCGTGGTGAAGGCGCTGGTCGTCTCCGGCGGCAGCCGCCTGGCCTTTCTGGCGTTCGTGGCGTCCTCGGCGGTGGCCTTCGCGGCGGCTGCCTACTTCGGCCTGGCGCTGCTGTGCTTCTTCATCGTGCTCGGTGCGCTGGACCTGCTGACGACGTGGAGGCGGTGGGGCCGCGACGAACGCCCGCGCCTGGACCGCTACGGCCTGGTGTTCTGCAGCCTCTGGTACCTCGGCACCTTGGCCGCTTTCCTGGGCATCATCCTGCTGATCGCGCGAACCGGCTTGCCGGGGTCGGAGCTGGCCGTGCGGGTGCTGGGTTCATGAGGGCTCGATCGCGGCACCCGCTCGCGCCAGGGGGCTGAACGACGCAGGAGCTGGCCGGCCGCTGCACAGCCGCTCAGGCCACCGGCTGGAACTCCACGCGGCTCGGCACGTCGGGCGCCACCCACATGGCCCGTGCATCGCAGTCGATGAGCACGCCAGCCACGCTCTCGACCCGTGCCTCGGGTGCCAGGGCCGGGTCGGGCGAGCGGCAGACCGAAAGCAGGCCGTCGGTCTCGTCGCGCAGGAAGCATTCGAGCGCCACGCGGCCCATCGGCCGCGGCAGGGCGTGGCGCTGCGCGGTGGCCAGGCGCAGCTCGGTCGAGAGGCTGGAGGTCAAGGTCACCTGCTCGGGCTGCAGCGGCGCGCACAGGAAGTGGTTGGTGTGCACCACCACGCCATCCGTGGGCCGGCACTCGGCCCAGCCGGCCGGCGCCACCTCGAAGCTGGCCACGTCGCCCGTGGCATCGGCGCAGGGGATGTTGCTGGCCGCCCCGAAGCCCAGGCGCTGGTGCAGGTCGGCCAGCACGCGGCGCGCCTGCGCAAGCGTCGGGGCGCTCAGCAGGTGGCGCAGCAGCACGTGCACGGCCACGCCGGGCTGCGCCCCATCGCCGCGCGAGCGCAGGATGTTCAGGCCCAGCGCCAAGCCATGCGAGTTCAGGCCGATCTTGGCCAGCATGCCGGCCTCGGTGAGGGTGGTGAAAGCGGTGCACGGCCATCGTGGCTGCGCAGCAGCACCAGGGCCGGGCGCTGGCGGCCGATCCAGTCCCAGTTCTGGGCGAACCAGGTGTGGCCGTCGGCACTGGCGGTGGCTGCCACCACCATCGCCGTGCACTCGCCGTCGCCCACGGCAGGGTCCATCGGCGCATCGTCCAGCCAGTCAGGCAGGCCCCGCGCCCGGTTGGCCGCCAGCGCCCGGGCCGCGGCCACGGGGTCGGGCTCGCCCAGAAAGCCCGGCGGCAGGATCTCGGTGCGGCAGTTCAGTGCCAGCACTTCGGAGAGGTCCAGGCTCGCACCCTCGGCGATGCCGGCCATCTCGTCGAGCAGATCGGCATCCACCGCCGCGATCACGTCGCGGTAGGCCCAGGCCTTGGCGCAGGCGGCGCTCCAGTCGATCCCGCAATGGGCGAACAGGCGTGCATAGGTGCTGCGGCTGATGGCGCAGCGCCCGCGCGCGGTCGCGCCGTACAGGCGCCCGCGCTCACGCGGCGTGGCGCCTGAGGAAACATCGATCAGCGGGAACATCGGTGCCTGGGCACCGGGCAGGGCGTGGGTCATGGGCTCGCGAGGAAGGCGGATCAGCCTGCATGCTAGCAGCGAGCCGCAGCGGGGCGGGGCGGCCCCCCTTGCTGGGGGCGCGACCAGCCCAGCACCTCGGCCAGCCGCCCGATCACCCAGTTCCGCGCTGGCCGGCTCGCCACCCATCTGGCTGGCCTGGTTTTGGCTTGCCTATCGCTCGCCGACCCGCCTCAGCACCGTGGCGATCACATCCGGTGCGATCCGAAAATCCGAGGCGTGCAGCCGCGAGAACACCGCTCGCGCCGAGTTGATCAGGCCCCGGGACCTGGCCATGCCGATCACGGCAGCCGTGCCGGCCACGCGCAGGCCGTGCTCCAGGGCAATCTGCCGGCCGGCGCGCTCGTCCATCAGCAGCAGCACCGGCGCGTCGCCCTGTGCGTGTGGCGCGGTGTGCGCGAGCGCGAGGCGGATGCACGCGGCTTCGCCTTCGTCGAGATCGGGCAGGCCGGGCTCGGAAGGCGCATGCTCCATAGATCGAAGCCACCCCGCCAACTCTGCCTGCGCGATGGCGGCTTCGCCGGGCAGGCCCTGCCCAGTGAGCACCTCGGCCCGCACCTCAGGAGGCATCCAGACCACGCCGAAGAGGGCTTGCAGCCAGTTGAGGCCGTCGACCCGGGGCAGCCCGATGAGCGGGCTGGCGTCCGTCAGGACGAGGCGAGCCATTCGTCGAGCGTATCCATGTCCCGTGCCGTCTCCTGCGCATCGAGCCGGATGACGGGGATGCCCAGTCGCGAGACGTGCTGGACAAAGCGCGCCACCGGCATCTGCGCCAGGCGGGCCGCGCGCGCCAGAGAGAGCTGGCCATCGCGAAACAGTGCCGTCGCCAGTGCAGGGCGAACACCCGCGGCATCGAGCACGCCTGCCGCCTCGATGCCGACCATGAGAGCGTCCGGGCGGTCGCGGTTCATGACGACGACGACGTCATGGCGAGCCATGCGAAGGGCTTCGCTGGGGTTGTTCTTCAGGCTGCTGACGTTTACCGTTTCCATGGTCATCTCATATGGGAAGATGAGATAGGAATAATAGCAGGGAAGAATGAAGCGGACGGCCACCTGCTCCCGCCAGCAGACAATCGCCCATGCCCCTTCCCGACCCCTCCTTCGGCACCCTGCCCCTGCCGCCAACCCTGCAGGCCACGCTGCAGCAGCTGGGCTTTCTCGCCATGACGCCGATCCAGGCGGCCAGCCTGCCGCTGGCGCTGGCCGGCCGCGACCTCATTGCCCAGGCCCGCACGGGCAGCGGCAAGACGGTGGCCATCACGCTGCCGCTGCTGGTCAACCTGAACCCGCGGCGCC
>JBJTVI010000093.1:0-2354 GCA_046081145.1 Rubrivivax sp. | reverse complement strand
GACCTGCTCGGCGACCTCCGCCCTTCCCGCACTCTCGATGGCCGTGATGCGCGTGGCCACGGCTTCGACGATCAGGCCCAGGGCGTAACGGCGGGCGGCGGGCAAGGGCCGTGCGCACTGCCCATCCAGGCACACGATCAGGCCCCAGGGCTTGCCCTCTCGTTGCAAGGCGGCGCGCGCTTCGGCTCGTATGCCGGCCGCGCGCAGGCCGGCCAGGCGTGCGGGGCTGGGGGAGCGCAGGGTCGAAACCGACACGACCTGCTCGGCAGCATCCACGTGGACCGAGCCCGGCAGGTGCTGCGGCAGCAGCGACACGGGGTCGTCCCAGGCGTCCACGAGCACGTCCACGCCACCGGGCGCGCTCTGTGCCCAGCCCTGTGGCTGGGTGTGGAGCTGCGCCGGCCATGCCAACGAGGCGCACAGGGTGGCGCCGTCGTCGCGGCTGGCGGCCACGATGCCGCCGGACCCCTCATGGTCGAATCGCAAGAGGCGTACCTCCTCGTGGCCGCACAGGGCCTGCACTCGGCGCACAGCCTCCTGGGCGAGCTCGCCGATGGTGTGGGCCTGGCCGAGAGCGTGAATGGCGTCTTCGAGCTGCTCGAGGAGCCCGCCAGCGCCGCGGCGGGCGTCCGAGGGCGCCTCGTGCACGGGCACAGTTTCCGGGGCTGACAGCGGCAGAAGATCGAGCGTGAGGAGGTCCGGGCCGGCTCGGTGCACCCAGGCCTCGACGCTTCGGGTGCGCCCCGGCGGACCGACCGTGCAGGCCAGCGCAAGTGGAGCAGCCCAGTCGGCCGCCTCTTCGCGGGCCGCCCACTCGCGCAGGCGCGCAGCGAAATCGCCCCCAAGCTGGTCGACGGGGCCCAGGAGCAAGGTGTCCAGGGGCTGGCCCAGCCAGGCGCCGGCGTGCGCGCTGGCCTGCACGATGCGCGCGCCGGCCTCGTGCACGACCAGCACCACGCCATGAGGCTGGACGAGCGCGACGCGATCAGCCGATCCGGCCGCAGGCTGCAGCCCGGCTGCCGCCTGTACGGCAGAGCTTCTGGACAAGTAAGTTTCCCCCGCGCCCGCGCGCTTCGCGCCGCCGGGTGGGCGGGCACGTGCGGGTCCCGCACGGATTCTAGGAGCGAAGAGCCGAGCGCCGCAATGGTGTCTTGCGAGGAGGGATTCGCGCCGTCCGGGCAGTTTGCCCGGGCTGCCGCACAGGCCGACTCAGACGCGTGCCAGCCCGAGCAGGTGCGCCATGTCCTTGAAAAAGATGCGCACGTGCGCCATCGGCCGGCGTCGCACGAGTTCCTTGTTCATGTAGGCCTCGAAGGTCAGCTGCTGGACGTCGCGGTCCTCGCAGATGCTGACGAAGCGCTCGCGGCGCCTGTCGTTCACGTACCAGAAGCGCTGCATGATCGCCAGAACCCAGAATACCTTGCCGTGCGCCTTCATGAAGCGCCGGCGCGCGACCGCGAGCGCACCTGCATCGCCGGTCTTCAGGTACTGGCTGGCTGCCTCGGCGGCCATCTTCCCGCAGGCCATCGCGTAGTAGATGCCCTCACCCGAAGCGGGGGCCACGACGCCGGCGGCATCACCGGCCAGCACCACGTCGCGGCCGTTGTCCCAGCGCGGCAGCGGCTTCATCGGGATCGGGGCGCCCTCGCGGCGCAGCGTCTCGGAGCGGTCCAGGCCGGCGACGGTGCGCAGCCGCGAGGTGGCGTTGCGCAGCGAGAAGCCCTTGTCGGCGCTGCCGGTGCCCACGCTGAGCGTACGGCCATGTGGAAAGACCCAGCCGTAGAAGTCCGGCGAGAGTTCGCCGCGGTAGTAGACGTCGCAGCGCGAGCCGTCGTAGCCTGGGGGCGGGCTGTCAGGGGCGCGAACGATCTCGTGGTAGGCGAAGACGAACTTGCCTTTCTCGGCGCCAGGTACCTCCTGGCGCGCCACCTCGGAGCGTGCACCGTCGGCGCCGATCACGCAGCGTGCGCGCAGCGTCGAAGCCGGGCCGTCGCGCAGGCCGTCTCCGGTGCGTGCGTGGTAGTGCACGGTGCACACGCCTTGCGCATCGCGCTCGATGCGCTCGAAGATGCCGGTGTGGCGCGTGGCGCCCGCGCTGGCGGCGCGCTCGCGCAGCCACTCGTCGAACTGGTCGCGGTCGACCATGCCCACGAAGCCGCCCTCGATGGGGATGTCGACGCGGTTGTCCTTCGGCGAGATCATGCGCGCACAGCGCGCTTTGGCCACCAGCAGGTGGTCGGGGATCGCGAAGTCCTTGATGAGCCGCGGCGGGATGGCACCGCCGCAGGGCTTGATGCGGCCTGCGCGGTCGAGCAGCGCGACGCGGTGGCCGCTGCGGGCCAGTTCGTGGGCAG
>JBJTVI010000092.1:0-2145 GCA_046081145.1 Rubrivivax sp. | reverse complement strand
CGTAGTCCTGCACGAGTGCAGGCGTGTCATCGAGCACGACGAGCGCGAGATCGGCGGGCAATGCGTCGCGTACGCCCTCTAGCAGGCTTGCATGGGCGAACAGCAGCCGCATGCCCGAGTCCAAGAATATGGCCCCGGCCTCTTCTGCGCGGAAGTGCCAGTTCACCGGCACGGCATAGGCCCCCATGAGCCTGGCCGCGAGGATGGCTGCGAGCATCCTGGGCTCGTTGCGCAGCAGCAGGCCCACTGTGTCACCCTCGCCCACCCCGGATTGGCGCAGCGAGGTCGCGCAACGGGCCGCGAGCGCGTCCACCTCGGCGCCGGCCAGGCAACTGTTCGCGCAGGTCAGGTTCGCCGTCACGGCTGGCGCTCCAGCACGCTCACCGTCATGCGCGCAGTGCACACGAGTGCACCCGATTCGTCGCGGAGGTCGCAGGCCCAGACCTGTATGCTGCGGCCGCGGTACAGGGGCCGCGCGGTGGCCATGACGAAGCCCTCGCGCACGCCCTTGAGGTGGTTGGCGTTGATCTCCAGGCCCACCACCAGAAAGTGAGCGCGGTCCACCGTCCAGGCGGCACCAGCGCTCATCGCCGTCTCGGCCAGCGCCACCGAGGCGCCGCCGTGCAGAAGCCCCGCAGGCTGGCGCGTGCGTGCGTCCACCGGCATGCGCACGTGCAGGGCGTCGTGGTCGCGCTGCACGAAAGCCATGCCCAGATGGCGAGCCAGCGTGCCCTCCGGTGGCTGGAACGGCAGCGCGGGAAGCCCCTCGGGCTCGAACCAGATGCTCATGTGTGACATGTCCGGAGACGCCACTCAGTCGGGGCGAACGCCGCGCTCGCGCACGACCGCGCCCCACTGCGCATGGTCGGCACGCACGAATGCAGCGAAGGCCTCGCCGCTGAGGCCGCCGGGCTTCAGCCCGTTGTCCTCCATCCACCTCTCCACGGCGGGGGCCCTGAGGGCCCGCTGAAGTGCTTCATCCAGCCGCGAGGCAGCGTCACGCGGCGCGCCCGCGGGCAGGAACACCCCAAGCCAGCCTTCGGCCCGAAAGCCCGCCCAGGTCTCGGCCACCGCCGGAATCTGCGGCAGCTGGGGCATGCGGCCGACAGTGCTAACTGCCAGCGGACGCAGCCGGCCTGCGCGGATTTGCGGCTGCGTGTTGACCAGGGTGTCGAACATCACCTCAACCTGCTGCCCCAGCAGCGCGTTCAGGGCCGGCGCGGCACCACGGTAGGGAATATGGGTGAGGAAGAGGCGGCCACGCCCTTTCATCATCTCCATGACGAGATGAGGAGCGGAGCCGCTGCTGTAGGAGGCGTAGTTGAGCGACCCTGGGTGGCGCTGGACGTGGGCGACGAACTCGGAGAAGGTCTGCCAAGGTGCGGTGGCCGACACAACGAGTACGAAGCCTCCCCCGGCGTTGGTGAGGGTGACAGGCTGCAGATCGCGCAGGGGGTCGAAGCGCAAGTCGCGGTACAGCCAGGGGTTGGTGGTGACGATCGAGCCGATGCCGTAGAGCGCCGTGTAGCCATCTGGCGCGGCCTTGGCCACCGACTAAGCACCAAGGTTGCCGGCAGCGCCAGCGCGGTTCTCCACGACAAAGGGCTGGCCGAGCGTGCGGCTGGCCTCCTGGGAGATGATTCGTGCGGCCACGTCGGCCGAGCCCCCTGGCGGAAAGGGCACTACGAGGCGAATGGGACGCAGAGGCCAGCCTGCGGCGGCTGCCTGGGCGCGCGCGGTGGAAAGGCCAGCCCCAAGAGCGGCGGCTACACCCCAACCCAAGGCGCGGCGGCGGGAGGGCACGGATGGGGTCGGGTTCCGGCTCATCGTCGTCTCCTGGGTGTTGCGGGGGTCGTTGCCCACTCGTGGCTCATGGGCAGGAGCGTGACCGCTCACAGCTCCAAGAACCCCGCCACCGCCCGCTCATAGGCCTCGGCCCGCAGCAGGTAGGGGTAGTGCCCGCCGCCTTCGATGACCACCGACTGCGCACCCGGGTAGGCCGTACGCAGGGCCGCGCGCATGGGGGCCGGAATGAGCGGGTCGTTATCGCACTCGACGATCAGCAGCCGCGAGTCGGGTACGCCCAGAGGGGGCAGCGGCGTGGCGCGCTGCACGGCGAGCACGCGCGCGCGCATCAGCTCGGGC
>JBJTVI010000091.1:0-4038 GCA_046081145.1 Rubrivivax sp. | reverse complement strand
CAACACCGAGCACGTCTTCGGCCTGCTCGTGCCGGCAGGCACGCCGGTGCGGCTGGCCCCGCGCGAGCACCTTCAGCACGCCTGGTTGCCCTGGCGCGAGGCGGCCGATCGCTGCTTCTCCCCCAGCAACGCCGAGGCCATCCTGCAGCTGCCCCGGTTCATCGGCTAGGCTCCGCGCCATGGCCACGGCCTTCTCGCACCCGCTTGCGCATTCGCTGAACCCGCGTCGGGCCGCCCACGCGCCCTCACGCACCGGGCGGCTGCGCGTGGCCACCTACAACATCCACAAGGGCGTGCGTGGCATCGGCCCGGGCAAGCGGCTGGAGATCCACAACCTCGGCCAGGGCATCGAGGCCATGGAGGCCGACCTCGTGTGCTTGCAGGAGGTACGCCTGTTCCACCACTGCGAGGCACGCCGCTTCCAGCGCACGCAGCTGGGCTGGCCGGCGCAGGGCCAGGCCGAGTTCCTGGCCCCGCAGGGCTACGAGGTGGCCTATCGCAGCAACGCCATCACGCGCCACGGCGAGCACGGCAACGCGCTGCTCTCGCGCTGGCCACTGGGCGAGATCGGCCACCATGACGTGAGCGATCACCGCTTCGAGCAGCGCGGGCTGCTGCACGTGCCCGTGGCCTGGGGCGGCGAGACGGTGCACGTGGTGGTCGTGCACTTCGGCCTCGTGCATGCGAGCCGGGTGCGCCAGGTGGAGCGGCTGGCCACCATGCTGCGCGAGGAGGTGCCGGCGCACGAGCCGCTGCTGGTGGCAGGGGATTTCAACGACTGGGGCGAGCGGCTGGACGAGTCGATGGGGCGGATCGGCCTGCACCGGGCCTGCGCACGCCGGGGCGTGCTGCCCAGCCCCCCCACCTTCCCGGCGCGCGTGCCGGTGTTCGCGCTGGACAGGGTCTACCTCAGGGGCTTTCGGTGCGAGGCGGCGCTGGCACCGCGCGGCACCGCCTGGGCCCGCATGTCGGATCACCTGCCGCTGGTGGTGGAGCTCGCGCGCGAGGGCGGCTGAGCCGGGCGGCGGCGATGGAGTTCCGGGGGGGTCACCGCGTTCGGCTGCTCGGCGGCGGGGATGAGCTCTTTCCTGCGATGGCCCAGGCGCTGGCGCGCGCACGCACCGAGGCCTGGATGGCCACCTACATCTTCAACGACGACCAGGCTGGCCGCAGCGTGGCCGATGCGCTGTGCGCCGCGGCGGCGCGCGGGGTGCAGGTTAGGGTGCTGGTGGACGGCTTCGGCAGCGTGTCGAGGCTGCCGGTGCTGCGCCGCTGGTTCGAGGGCACGGGCGTGCAGCTCGAGGTGTTCCGGCCACTGGACCGCTGGTGGGCGTGGCTCCAGCCCGGGCAGCTGCGGCGCATGCACCACAAGCTGCTGGCGGTGGACGCCGAGGTGGCCTACGTGGGTGGCATCAACGTGATCGACGACCGCTACGACATCCACCACGGCTGGAGCGAGCGGGCGCGGCTGGATTTCGCCGTCGAGCTGGAAGGCGCGGTGGCAGGCGAAGTGGCAAGACTGGCGCAGGCCCTGTGGACGCGCGCGAGCCTGGCGCGCGGCTGGCGCGAGGAGCTCGGGCTGCTCGTGCGCAGCCCCGAGCCGGTGGCGCGCACGGCGCAGCTGTGGCGCGAGCTGCGCACGCGCAGCCGCGCGCCTCGTGAAGACCGCGAGGCTGCCGGATGGGAGCGGCTGCCTCCCGTACGGGCGGCTCTTGTCGTGCGGGACAACTTTCGCCAGCGCCGGGCGATCGAGCGCAGCTATGTGGAGGCGATCCGGCGTGCGCGCGAGCGCATCGACATCGCCTGCCCCTACTTCTACCCCGGCCATGCCTTTCGCCGCGCGCTGCGCCGGGCCGCCGCCCGCGGGGTGCGGGTGCGCCTGCTCATGCAGGGCATGATCGACTACCGCATCGCCGCCCTGGCCGCGCGCGTGCTTTACGACGAGATGCTGGCCCACGGCATCCAGGTCTACGAGTACACCCCCGCCTTCCTGCATGCCAAGGTGGCGCTGGTGGACCGACGCTGGGCCACCGTGGGCAGCTCCAACATCGACCCGCTCTCCCTGCTGCTCAACCTCGAGGCCAATGTCGTGCTGCTCGACGAGCCCTTCACGGAGAGCCTGGCGCAGCGCCTGGAGCGTGCCTTCGGAGAGTCCACGCCCGTCACAACCCCCGCCCTGAGGCCTGGCCTGCGCGGCTGGGCGGTGCGCGGCTTCGTGGCCTGGCTGGCCAACACCTACCTGCGGCTGGCTGGCGCCGCGGGGCGATACTGAGCCCTTTCGGGGGCTCCGGGCGCCCAGGCGAGCCGTCGAGCGTCGTCCATCCCCTTTCGTACGCGCAGGCGCCTGGCCATGGACCGTTCCCGTAACGACCTCGTCGTGTGGCGCCCCGAGGGCCTGTACTGCCCCGCAGGCGATTTCCACATTGACCCCTGGCGGCCCGTGGCCCGTGCCGTCATCACGCACGCCCACGCCGACCACGCGCGGCGCGGCCACGCGGCCTACCTGGCCAGCGCGCCGGGCCAAGGGGTGCTGCGGGCGCGGCTGGGCGACATCTCCCTGCAGTCGCTGGCCTACGGCGAGCGGCTGCGCGTGGGCGAGGCCAGCGTGAGCCTGCACCCGGCTGGACACGTGCTGGGCTCGGCCCAGGTGCGCATCGAGCACGGCGGCCGGGTGTGGGTGGCCTCGGGCGACTATTTCGTGAGCGGGGTGGGGGACGCCAACCCCACCTGCGAGCCCTTCGAGCCTGTGCGCTGCGACTGCTTCATCACCGAGAGCACCTTCGGGCTGCCGATCTACCGCTGGCCGCGCCAGGCCGAGGTGATGGCCGAGGTCAACGCCTGGTGGCAGGCCAATGCGCAGGCCGGCCGCGCGAGCCTGCTGCTCGGGTACAGCTTCGGCAAGGCGCAGCGCCTGCTGGCGGGGCTGGACGCTTCCATCGGGCCGATCCTGGTGCATGGTGCGGTGGAGCCGCTCAACGAGGCCTATCGCGCGGCCGGGGTGGGGCTGCCTGCAGCCACCCGGCTCGATGAGCGTGCCTCGCGCCAGGATCTGCGCCGCGCCCTCGTGCTCGCACCGCCGGCCGCGCAGGGCAGCGCCTGGGCGCGGCGGCTGGGTGAGTTCAGCGATGCCTTTGCCAGCGGCTGGATGCAGCTGCGCGGGGCGCGCCGTCGCCAGGGCGTGGACCGCGGCTTCGTGCTCAGCGACCACGCCGACTGGCCCGGGCTGCAGCGTGCGATCGCCGCCACCGGCGCCACGCGCGTGATCGTCACGCACGGCTACGAGGCGGTGATGGTGCGCTGGCTGCAGCAGCAGGGCCTGGATGCACAGGGCCTGCGCACGGCCTGGGGCAGCGACGCCGAGGAAGAGGCCCCGCCCGTCTGACCTTGAGGCGGATCAAGGCGGGGTTCGTACCGCTGGCCATACTGGCCGCACCGTGAGCCCTGACCCCGACCCCGCGCCGGTCTTCGAGGCGCAGCACCTGCGCAAGGTCTACCGCACGGGCGAAGTGGAGGTGGTGGCGCTGCGCGATGTGTCGCTGACGATCGCGCGCGGCGAGTTCATCGTACTGCTCGGGCCTTCGGGCAGCGGCAAGAGCACGCTGCTGAACATCCTCGGCGGCCTGGACGTGCCCTCGAGCGGCGAGGTGCGCTTTGCCGACCACCTGCTCACCGGCGCAGACGAGGCCGCGCTCACGCGCTACCGGCGCGAGCACGTGGGCTTCGTCTTCCAGTTCTACAACCTCATCCCGAGCCTGACGGTGCGCGAGAACGTGGTCCTCGTCACCGACATCGCCGAGCACCCGATGGACATCGACGAGTCGCTGGGCCTCGTGGGCCTGCTGCCGCGCAAGGATCACTTTCCGGCGCAGCTCTCCGGCGGCGAGCAGCAGCGCGTGGCGATCGCGCGCGCCATCGTCAAGCGCCCGGCCTGCGCCGCGGCGTCTGCCGCGAGCACGCCCGCCCCGCCGCCGTTGGTGACGAGGGTCAGGCGCTCGAGCGTCTGCGGGTCGAGGCTGGCCGTGCAGCGGCGCTGGTAGG
>JBJTVI010000090.1:0-10715 GCA_046081145.1 Rubrivivax sp. | reverse complement strand
TGCTTCGGGCAGCCCGCGCAAGCGCCAGCGGGGTGCCCAGCAGCGGGCTCAACGCGGCGGGCGCCGAACCAGGGGCTCAGCGCGGTGCGAGCCGGATCGCGCCGTCCAGGCGGATCACCTCGCCGTTGAGCATGTCGTTCTCCAGGATGTGGCGAACGAGGCGGGCGTAATCCTGCGGGGTGCCCAGGCGGCTCGGAAAGGGCACGCTGGCAGCCAGGGCATCCTGCACGTCCTGGGGCATGCCGAACAGCATCGGGGTGCCGAAGATGCCCGGGGCGATCGTCATGTTGCGGATGCCGTTGCGGGCGAGGTCGCGGGCGATGGGCAGCGTCATGCCCACCACGCCGCCCTTGCTGGCAGAGTAGGCGGCCTGGCCGATCTGGCCGTCGTAGGCCGCCACGCTGGCCGTGGAGATCAGCACACCCCGCTCCCCCGTGGGCTCGGGCGCGTTGCGGCACATCGCCTCGGAGGCCAGACGGATCATGTTGAAGCTGCCCACCAGGTTCACCATCACGGTTTTCGTGAACAGGGCCAGCGGGTGGGCACCCTCCTTGCCCACGGTCTTGGAGGCCGTGGCGATCCCGGCGCAGTTCACCAGGCCCACGAGCTTGCCCAGCTCCAGGGCTGCCGCCACGGCGGCCTGGCCATCGGCCTCCTGGGTGACATCGCAGCGCACGAAGCGCCCGCCGATCTCCTGGGCGAGAGCCTGGCCGCGATCGTGCTGGAGATCGGCGACGACGATTTTCCCGCCCAGCCCGGCGAGCATCCGCGCCGTACCCTCGCCGAGCCCCGAAGCCGCGCCCGTGACGATGAAGACCTTGCCTGCGATTTCCATGAGTTTCAGCTCCCCAGGGCCGCCAGGGCCCGTGCCGTGATGTCCTCGACGCTGCCCAGGCCCGAGATGCGGCCGTAGCGCGGGGCCGAGGCCTCGCCCGAGGCAGCCCACGTGGAGTAGTAGTCCACCAGCGGCCGCGTCTGGCTGTGGTACACGCCCAGTCGCTTGAGCACGGTCTCCTCGCGATCGTCGTCGCGCTGGACGAGCGGCTCACCCGTCAGGTCGTCGCAGCCGGCGACCTTGGGCGGGTTGAACCTGAGGTGGTACGTCCGCCCGGAGGGCAGGTGGGCGCGACGCCCGCTCATGCGCTCGACGATCTCGCTGTCGGGCACGTCGATCTCGAGCACGGCGTCCAGGCGCACGCCGGCGGCCTTCATGGCGTCGGCCTGCGGAGTCGTGCGGGGGAACCCGTCGAAGAGGAAGCCGGCGCTGCAATCGGGCTGTGCTATGCGCTCCTTCACGAGCCCGATGATGATTTCGTCGCTCACGAGCCCGCCCGAATCCATCACCTGCTTGGCCGCCAGCCCCAGGGGGGTGCCGGCCTTCACGGCGGCGCGCAGCATGTCTCCGGTGGAAATCTGCGGGATGCCGTAGCGCCGGCAGATGTGGGCGGCCTGGGTGCCCTTGCCTGCCCCGGGGGGGCCCAGAAGAATGAGTCGCATCGCGGTCTCCTTGCGGCCTGGGTGCATGCGCCCTGGCGTGTCGCGCCGATTATCACCCGGGGCCTGTACACGAGGCTTGCAGGATCGCCCGCACGCGCTCGAGATCCTGCGGGGTGTCCACGCCGGCGGCAGGCGCATGGTCGGCCACGTGCACGGCAATGCGCTCGCCATGCCACAGCACGCGCAGCTGCTCGAGGGCCTCCAGCGCTTCGATCGGCGCCGGTGGCAGCTGCGGAAACCGGCGCAGGAACCCGGCCCGGTAGGCATACAGGCCCAGATGGCGCAGGGCCGGCGGGTCGCTCGGCAGGGCCTCGGCTGACGGGGCGTCGCGCCACGACGGGATCGGCGCGCGGCTGAACAGCAGGGCGCGGCCGCGCGCGTCGAGCACCACCTTCACCACATGGGGGCTGCGCAGGTCGGCCACCTCGGTGATGGGGTGGGCAACCGTACCCATCACGCAGTCCGGGTGTTCGTCGAGCAGGGCCGCGCAGTGCGCCAGGAGCGCGGGCGGCATCAGCGGCTCGTCGCCCTGCAGGTTGACCACGATCTGCGAGCCCTCCAGGCCAAGCAGGGCGCAGGCTTCGGCCAGGCGGTCGCTGCCGCTTGCGTGGTCGGGGCGCGTCATCAGCGCCTGGACGCCATGGCGCGCGCAGGCCTGGACCACCTGCTCGTCATCGGCCGCCACCACCACGCGCTCGGCACCGGCCTGCGCGGCCTGACGGGCCACCCGGACGATCATCGGCAGACCCGCCAGATCGGCCAGGGGCTTGCCCGGCAACCGGGACGAGGCGAGCCGGGCCGGGATGAGGACAGTAAAGCGCGGGGGCGTCACGGCGCCGGCGCGGCGCCCGCCGCGCCCCGAGGCCCGTGGGTGGCGGCATCGTCCAGGCTTCGGGCCTCGGATTCGAGCAGGGCAGGGATGCCGTCCCGCACGGGAAAGCCCAGTCGGTCGGCTGGGCAGACGAGTTCAGCCAGGCGCCCGGCATCGTCGTGGCGCGATGTCAGAGGCCCCTTGCACACCGGGCAGACGAGCAGGTGCAGCAGGCGTGAGTCGAGGGTCATGCGCGGTCGGGCTGAGGCGAGGCAGGCGGAGCCCGCGGGCGGGGCGGAAGGAGCCCGAGGATCTGCTCGAGCACACCGGCGGGCAATTCGAAGTCTAGCGGCACCACGTGCACGCGGGCGGCCTCCGGATGCGTGGGCGGGATCTTCACGGCATCCTTCTCTGTGACGAGCATCGGCCCCTGGCCCGGGGGCCAGGCCACATCGTCCCAGCTGGCGTGATCGGGAAGCGGCATCCGCGAGATCTGCAGCCCGGCCTGCTCGAGCATGACGAAGAAGCGCTCCGGATCGGCCGTCCCCGCAGCCGCGACGATCGGCTCGGCCGCCACGGCCGCCGGCCAACCCGGGGTGCCGGCCTCGCCCCGCCACCATCGGGCAAGCGGCACGGGGGCGGCGAGTCGGCGAGGCGCCGGGTGACCTGGCCACGCCGTTGTCGGGTGCCGGGCGTTGTAGAGCACTGCTGCATGCGGGGGCGGGTGCCGGGGCGGACGCTCACGCAGCGGGCCCGCAGGCAGGAGGTGGCCGTTGCCCACTCCGCGCTCGTCGATGACGATCAGTTCCGCGTCGCGCACCAGGCGCAGGTGCTGCCGGCCATCGTCGGCCACCAGCACATCGACCTCCGGATGCGCCGCGCACAGGGCACGCGCGGCGGCCAGCCGATCGGCCCCCACCCAAACCGGCACGCCCGAGCGCCTGCGCAGCAGCAGTGGCTCGTCGCCGCAGTCCTTCGGGCCGTGCCCGGTGGAAACGGCGCGCGCCAGGCGGCCGCTGCCCCCGTAGCCGCGCGAGACGATGCCCGGCGACCAGCCGGCTGCCTTCAGGGCCGAGACGAGCGCCAGGGTGGCCGGGGTCTTGCCGGCCCCGCCGGCCACGAGATTGCCCACCACCACCACCGGAACGGGCGCGCGCCCGGAGCGGAGCAGCCCTGCGCGGTAGGCCAGGGAGCGGGCCCCGACGAGCCCGCCGTACAAGGTGGCCAGCGGCCAGAGCAGGGTCGCCAGCCAGGCATGCTGCCCGCGCCACCAGCAGGCCTCGAGCAGGCGGCGCAGGGGCACCTCAGTTCGCCGCGCCGTTGCGCTGGGCGGCAAAGGTCAGGCGCGCCATGCCAGCGCGGCGCGCTGCCTCGAGCACGTTGATCACCGACTGGTGGGCCGCCAGGGCGTCGGCCGAGACGATCACGACGGGGTCGGGCCGCGCGCCGGCGGCCGCGCGCAGGGCGGCGGCCAGCGCCTCCACGCTGCGCGACTCGAGCACCTGGCGATCCACGGCGTAGCGGCCGTCGCTGGACACCGCCACCACGATCTCCGCCGGTGCCTGGCGCAACGCATCGGCTTGCGCCGAGGGCAGGGTGAGCTGCAGCTCGGTGAAGCGCGCGTAGGTGGTGGACAGCATCAGGAAGATGAGCACCACCAACAGCACGTCGATGAAGGGGATCAGGTTGATCTCGGGGTCATCGGCCGGCTGGCCCGGCGGCCCGAACCTCACAGGGAACCCCCGCGCAGGAACTGCAGGTGGCGAAGCTGCACGCAAAGCCGCTCGGCCCCCAGCTCCAGGGCGAGCCGATAGGTCTCGACCCGACCGCGGAAGTAGCGGTGCATGATCAGTGCCGGGATGGCCACGAGCAGCCCGAAGGCGGTGTTGTAGAGCGCCACCGAGATGCCGTGAGCGAGCTGTTGCGGATTGGCCCCGGCCGAGCCAGGCGCCTGCGCGGCGAAGATCTCGATCATGCCCACCACGGTGCCGAGCAGCCCGAGCAAGGGGGCAGCCGTGGCGATGCTGCCCAGGGCGTTGAGGTGCGCGCCCAGCTGGTGCAGGGCCTCACGACCGGCCTGCTCGAAGGCGCGCTCGAGGTCGGCCGCACCGGCGCGCGGCTCGGTGGCCAGCTCGCGCAGCCCGGCGGCCAGCACGCGGCCCTGGACGGAGCTGGCAGCCAGGGCATCGACCACCGGCGCCGAAGGCAGGGCCTCGCGCGTGATCGAAAGCACCTCCTCCACGAGCCCCGGGGGGGCCACGACGCGTGTGCGCAGCGCCAGCGTGCGCTCGATGACGAGGGCAAGGGCCACGACGGAGGCGGCAAGCAGGGGCCAGATGGGCCAGCCTGCGGCTTGTATGATGGCAATCAAGGTGGTGCAACCCGTGCGCCGCGCAGGGTTTGCGCGACAGGCGGCAACGATTATCGGCCATCGCCCGCAGCGCTCACGGGCCCTGTCGGGGCGGGCGTGCAACAGTTCGGGGGCGGGTCGTGGATTCTCGCGGGGACGTCGTGCAAGGCGGCCTGGCGTGGAGCGTGGGCGCGCTCCTGCTGGCCGTCTCGGATGCGCTGGCGGCGCGGCTGGGCGCAGTCACGGTGCGAGGTGAGATTTCCGGGCTGACGCGGGCGGCCAGCGGGCACTGCTACTTCACCCTCAAGGATGCGTCGGGCGCTGCGGCGTCGCTGCGCTGCGTGATGTTCAGGCGTGCCGTGCAGCTGGCGGCGCTCGCCCCGGCAGACGGCCAGCAGGTGCAGGTGCGCGGCAGGCTTGCCGTCTACGAGCCCCGCGGGGATCTGCAGTTCGTCGTCGAGTCGCTGGAGCGGGTGGGCGCGGGATCCCTCTACGAAGAGTTCCTGCGCCTGCGGGCGAGGCTTTCCGCCGAGGGACTGTTCGAGCCTGGCCGCAAGCGGATGCTGCCGCCCGATCCGGTGACGCTGGGGATCGTCACCTCGCTCGGCGCTGCCGCCCTGCACGATGTGCTGACCGCGCTGGCACGCCGCGCGCCCCAGGTGCGTGCGGTGATCTACCCCTGCCTGGTGCAGGGCAGCGAGGCGCCCGCGACGATCGTGCAGGCGCTGGCCACCGCCGCGCGGCGACAAGAGGCGCAGGTGCTGCTGCTGGTGCGTGGCGGGGGCTCGCTGGAAGACCTCTGGAGCTTCAACGACGAGCGGGTGGTGCGGGCCGTGGCGGCCTGCCCGATTCCGGTGGTGTGCGGTGTGGGCCACGAGACGGACGTCACGCTGGCCGATCTGGCCGCCGATTTGCGCGCCCCCACGCCCACGGCAGCGGCCGAACTGGCGGCGCCGGCGCGGCAGGAGCGGCTGGCCCAGCTGGACCGGTTGGGCTCCCGATTGCTGGGAGCGGGCCGCAGCCGCCTGGAGCGCTGCGCCCAGGCGCTCGATCTGCTGGCGCACCGCTTCGTACGCCCGGCTGCGCGCCTGGCGGCCGAGCGTGAGTGCCTGCGGGCCTGGCAGGGTCGCCTGCCGCGCGCCCTGGCGCATCGCCTCGGGCGCGAGCAGGCCGACACCTCCGCCCGGGCGCGCGCGCTCACGCGTGCCCTGGAGGCGGGCGCTCGGCAGGCCGACGCCCGGCTCGCGGCGCTGCAGGCCCGGCTCGAAGCGGCCCACCCCCAGCAGGTGCTGCGTCGGGGCTTTGCCTGGCTGGAGGACGCCGCCGGGCAGGCCATCCCCGGGGTCCGCGGGTTGAGCGTGGGCCAGGCGGTGCAGGCGGTGATGGCCGATGGCCGGGCGGGGATGCGGGTGGAAGACCTCCCCGGGCCGCGGTGAGCCCGCTTGCCTACAATCCCAGGTGCTCTGAGCCTCTCCTTTCCACCCCCACAGGATCTGAAATGGAACATACCCTGCCTGCGCTTCCCTACGCGATCGACGCCCTGGCGCCTCACTACAGCCGCGAGACGCTGGAGTTCCACCATGGCAAGCATCACAACGCCTATGTGGTGAACCTCAACAACCTGCAAAAGGGCACCGAGTTCGAGTCGATGTCGCTCGAGGACATCGTGCGCAAATCCTCCGGGGGCATCTACAACAACGCCGCCCAGATCTGGAACCACACCTTCTTCTGGAACTGCATGAAGCCCAACGGCGGCGGCGAGCCCGGCGGGGCGCTGGGCGCAGCGATCCAGGCGCGCTGGGGAACGTATGCCGCCTTCCGGGAGGCCTTCGTGAAGTCGGCGGTGGGCAACTTCGGCTCGGGCTGGACATGGCTCGTGAAGAAGCCCGACGGCACGCTCGACATCGCCAACACGGGTGCCGCGGGCACCCCGCTCACCACGGTGGACAAGGCGCTCCTGACGGTCGACGTCTGGGAGCACGCCTACTACATCGACTACCGCAACCTGCGCCAGAAGTTCGTCGAGACCTTCCTGGACAAGCTCGTGGACTGGGACTTCGCGCAGGCGAACTTCGCCTGATCCGTCCCGCGGCGCGGCGGCCTGGCCGCGCCGCCCACGGCCCGAGACCCGAGAGGCCCTTCAGTGGGCCTTCATTGACGCTCCAGCAGCCCGTCGGCGCCTTTCGGTGGCCCTCAACGCGCAGACGCAAAGGGCGAGCCGCGCAACTTCGCTCCGGGCTGAATTCCGCGCTTGGCAAACCACCCCTTGTTCATCTCCAGCGCATAGCGCACGGGGCGGGTCGAGCAATGCGAGTCGTCCGAGCGAGGCTGCATCTCGGCGATGTTCACGATCGTCCCGTCGTCGGCGATGAAGGCGATCGACAGCGGCAACAGGGTGTTGCGCATCCAGAAGCAACGCGGCGCCACGTCGTCGAAGACGAAAAGCATGCCCTCGTGCTGCTCCATGCGGGTGCGCATCATCATCCCGATCTGCTGCTGCTGCGGCGTGCGCGCCACCTCGGCGACGATGTTGTGCATGCCCGCGCCGAGCTCGACCGTGGGCAGCTTGGGCTGAGGGGCAGGCTGGGCCAGGGCGAGTGTCGCCCAGGAGGCCAGCCACGCGGCCCCACACAAGCGGACTGCCTGCCTGGCCCGCACGCGCCACCTGGCGACCCCGACCTCGCACCACGGTGAGGGCAGGACCGGGCCGGCCCGGGGAACTCCCACTGGGGCCCAGATTGGGTGGCAGATCCGAAGCGACTTGATGCAGGTCATGGCGGCGTGGGGGTGGACGCAGGAGGATTATGCGGCGCAGCGTCTGGCCGCCAAGGGCTGGGCGCTGCCGGCCCCCGCATGCCGGTCGATGCCCTCCCACCCCTCTCCCGGGCTGCGCCTGTCGCAGACCGCGCCTCGACGCTCCGGCTGGCGGGGCTGACGTGCGCCGGTTGCGGGGCCGCCATCGAGGCGGCGCTTGCTGGCGTGCCCGGGGTGGCCTGGACGCGCGGGCTCCTGCAATCGGCCGTGGTGGTGGCGGCGCTGTGTCACACGCCCGGAGCCGGTGCCCTCGCGATGGGCGGCTTCGCCCTGGCTTCGGCGCCTGGGTTGTTGGTCACACCGTGGGTCCTGCGTTGGCTGGGCCGCGGGGGACCTCAGCGCGCAGGCTGGGGAGACGGCTTGGTGCGCGTGGCGATTCGCCTGTCTGGGCTGGCACTGGCCGGCGGCGCGTTGGTCGCCACGAATCGGGATGCCTGGCACCGGTTCGTGGCCTACTGCACCAGCTGAGGAGGGTGGCCCACGCGCCTGAGTGCCCGAGGTGAAACCAGGTGTCTCGCGCCTGGCGGCACAAGCAAAACACCCGGCCTAGGCCGGGTGTTTGCATACCGGCCGCACCACCGGTGCGACCATTCGAGCAAAGAAGATTACTTCTTCTTCTCTTCCTTCTTCTCTTCCTTCTTGGCTTCGGCCTTCTTCTCTTCCTTCTTCGGCTCGACCTTCTTGGCGGCCGAGGCGGCCGGCGCCGGGGCGGCGGCCTTCTTGTCTTGGGCGTAGGCGCCGAAGGCGAACGTGGCGGCGATCAGGGCGGCCAGAATCTTGGACATGTCAATACCTTTCGAAGTCTTGGGAAATCGCCCCCACCTTGACGGAGGCCTTCCGAAAACGGGCCAGGGGGTCAGGCGGTTGACAGGTGGGTCGCATAGAATTTCGTCCGGGTTTTCCCACATTCCAACCAGACGAATCCCAACACGAGGCGGAGACCGATCGCATGTACCAGCACGTCAAGGTTCCCGAAGGCGGCCAGAAGATCACCGTCAACGCGGACTTCTCCCTGAACGTCCCTGACCACCCCATCATTCCCTACATCGAGGGTGACGGGACCGGCGTGGACATCACCCCGGTGATGATCCAGGTGGTCGATGCCGCCGTGGCCAAGAGCTACGGTGGGCGCCGCAAGATCCACTGGATGGAGGTCTACGCCGGCGAGAAGTCCACGCGCGTCTACGGGCCGGATGTGTGGCTCCCCGAGGAAACCCTGAGCATCGTGCGGGACTATGTCGTGTCGATCAAGGGGCCGCTCACGACTCCGGTCGGTGGCGGGATCCGTTCGCTCAACGTGGCGCTGCGCCAGGAGCTCGATCTCTACGTCTGCCTGCGCCCCATCCAGTACTTCAAGGGCGTCCCGAGCCCTCTGAAGGAGCCTGAGAAGACCAACATGGTCATCTTCCGCGAGAACTCGGAGGACATCTACGCCGGCATCGAGTACGAGGCCGAGAGCGACAAGGCGCGCAAGGTCATCAAGTTCCTCATTGAGGAGATGGGGGTCAAGAAGATCCGCTTCCCCGAGACCTCCGGCATCGGCATCAAGCCGGTCTCGCGCGAGGGCACCGAGCGCCTGGTGCGCAAGGCGATCCAGTACGCGATCGACAACGACAAGCCCTCGGTGACGCTCGTGCACAAGGGCAACATCATGAAGTTCACCGAGGGTGGCTTCCGCGACTGGGGCTATGCGCTGGCCCAGCGCGAGTTCGGCGCGGAGCTCATCGACGGCGGCCCGTGGTGCCGCTTCAAAAACCCGCGCACGGGGCGCGAGATCACGGTCAAGGATTCGATTGCCGATGCCTTCCTGCAGCAGATCCTGCTGCGCCCGGCCGAGTACTCCGTCATCGCCACGCTCAACCTCAACGGCGACTACGTCTCCGATGCGCTGGCCGCCCAGGTAGGCGGAATCGGCATCGCCCCGGGCGCGAACCTGAGCGATTCGGTGGCGATGTTCGAGGCCACGCACGGCACGGCGCCCAAGTACGCGGGCAAGGATTACGTGAACCCGGGCTCGGAGATCCTCTCGGCGGAGATGATGCTGCGCCACATGGGTTGGGTCGAGGCGGCCGATCTCGTCATCGCCGCGATGGAGCGGGCGATCCAGACCAAGCGCGTGACCTACGACTTCGCGCGGCTCATGGAAGGCGCGACGCAGGTGTCGTGCTCGGGCTTCGGTCAGGTGATGATCGAACAGATGTAGAGCCGCGCGGCAGCCGCTGCCTGTGGCAGCCCGCCCGAAAGGCCTGCCGCATGGCAGGCTTTTTGCTTGCAGGCCGGGATCTCAAGGTGTGAACGGTGTCTCAGGGGTGTTTTTCGACCCTGCATGCGCCTACTCAGCCCGATAGAATGGTTCATGGCCACCCGCACCCCCCGACCCGCGCCCGGTACCCCCGGTGCGCCGGCGTCTCCCGGGGTGGCTCCGCGTGAAGAGGGCACCGTCGTGGCCGAGCGGCAGGCCGCCCGGGTCGAGCCGCCCCCACGCTATCAGGTCGTCATGCTCAATGACGACTACACGCCGATGGAGTTCGTGATCCACGTCCTCCAGAAACACTTCCAGCATGATCTCGAGACGGCTACGCTGATCATGCTGAAGGTCCATCACGAGGGCCGGGGCGTCTGCGGGGTCTACCCCAAGGACGTCGCGGCCACCAAGGTCGAACTGGTGCTGTCCGAGGCCCGCCGCGGCCAGCACCCGCTGCAATGCACCATGGAGGCTGCATGATTGCGCAAGAACTGGAAGTCAGCCTGCACATGGCGTTCGTCGAGGCGCGACAGCAGCGCCACGAGTTCATCACGGTCGAGCACCTGCTCATGGCTTTGCTGGACAACCCCTCGGCGGCCGAGGTGCTGCGCGCCTGCGCCGCCAACATCGAGGAGTTGCGAAAGAGCCTGGCAGGCTTCATCAAGGAGAACACGCCCACCGTCTCGGGCACCGAGGAGGTGGACACTCAGCCCACGCTCGGGTTCCAGCGCGTGATTCAGCGCGCGATCATGCACGTGCAGTCCACCGGCAGCGGCAAGAAGGAAGTGACCGGCGCCAACGTGCTGGTGGCCCTTTTCAGCGAACGCGAAAGCCACGCAGTCTATTTCCTGCAAACGCAGGACATGACCCGTCTCGACGCCGTCAATTTCATCAGCCACGGCATTGCCAAGGCGCCAGGCCGCTCGGCCCCGCGCCCGGTGCAGGGCTCCGGCAAGCAGGAGGGCAGCGGCGAGGTGGAACGCGAGGAGAAGCCGAGG
>JBJTVI010000089.1:0-2758 GCA_046081145.1 Rubrivivax sp. | reverse complement strand
TCTCACGGCAACGGCCCGCGTTGCGGCCCGCTGGCAGGCGTTACCGGAAGAGGAGAGGCGCCGGCATCTGCACCGGATCCCGCTCGCGCGGCCCGGGAAGGCGGAGGAGATCGCCGCGGCAATCGCCTTCCTGGCCAGCGACGAGGCGAGCTACGTCAACGGCGCCGTGATCGAGGTCTCGGGCGGCCTCACCCTCTGACCCCACCCCCTGAGGCTTGCGGCCCGCGCGGACGGGCGTCGCCCTCCTCCGCATTAGCCCCAAGCGGGGATTCCCTTCCCCCTTCGAGATGCTTGACGGGGTGCGCACCGGCGCGTTCAGATGCACCCCACGCGCCCGACGGGCGGCTGCCGGGCCCACAGCCCGGGGCCCCTGAACGAGAGGCGCTTGGGGGGTGTGGCGCCAGCCAGGGCACGCAGAGGCCCATCGGCGTCACGGTTGCAGGCAGGGTCATGCGGGAGGCGCGGTGGCAGGGACGCTGTTCAGGCTCGAGGCGATGCAGGCACAGGCCGCCTCGCACCTGGGCGCGGTCCGCATCGCCCACCGCCCGCGGCACACGCTCGTGGCGGGTGTGGCCCTGATCCTGGCGGGGGCACTCGTGGCTTTCGCGGCCTGGGCGCAGGTCACGCGAAAGGCACGGGTGCCCGGCGTGTTGGTGCCGCAGACGGGCACCCTCAACGTCGGCGCGCAGGCACCGGGCACGGTGGCCGTGCGCGCGGTGCACGAAGGCGAGCACGTGCGCCAGGGCCAGCTCCTGTTCGTGCTCGACACCGGCCGCGGGGGGCCCGAGGGGGAGGTGGGCGCACTCGTGGCCCACACCCTGCAGCAGCGCGAGGGCACCTTGCGCGCCGAGCTTGTGCTGCGCGAGGCGCACGCGCGCCAGCGTCGCCAGGCGCTCGCCGATCGCCTGCGCAGCCTGTCTGGCGAGGCCACGCATGCGCGCGCCGAGGTCGAGCTCGCACGCCAGCGCACCGATCTCGCCGCACGCAGCGCGGAGCGCTTTCGCGAGCTCGCCGCGAGCGGCTTCGTGAGCGCGGTGCAGGCCCAGGCCCGGCAGGAGGAATGGCTGGAGTGGCGCGCCCGGGCACAGGCCGCCGAGCGTGCGGGCTCGGCCTTCGAGCGGGAGCGCCAGGCCCTGCAGGCCGAAATCGATGCCGCCGCCACGCAGTGGCAGGCCGAGCGCGTGCAGATCGAGCGGGCCCTGGCGCAGCTCGAGCAGGAACGGCGCGAGAACGATGCCCGGCGCCAGCTCGTGCTGCACGCGCCGGCCGAAGGCATCGTGACGGCGCTGCACGCGCCGCAGGGCACGCGCGTGCAGGCCGGGCAGACGTTGCTGGCCCTGGTGCCCACGCCTGCCGGGACTGTCCAGGCTGCCTCCCCCACCTCCCCCCCTTCAGCCTGGTCTCCCGCCGCCGGGCTGCCCGTGCCGCTGGAAGCCGAGCTCTACGCGCCCAGCCGTACCGCCGGCTTCCTGCGCCCGGGGCAGCCGGCGTGGCTTCGGGTGGCGGCCTTCCCGTACCAGAGTTTCGGCATGGCGCCGGGCACGGTGGTGGCCGTGAGCCGCACGCCGCTGGACCCGCAGGACCTCCCGGCTGGCCAGCAGCAGGCACTCGCGGCCGCCGCGCAAGGCACCGAGCCACTCTTTCGCATCCGCGTGGCCCTGCACGCGCAGGCCCTGCGCACGCGCGGCGCCGAACACGCGCTGCGGCCCGGCCTGTGGCTGGAGGCCGACATCGTGCAGGAGCGTCGCGCGGTGTGGGAGTGGATCCTCGAGCCCGCCCTCGGGGCGCGCTCGCGCTGGTCGGCCGGCCCGGCCAGCGGCAGTTGAAGCACGCGGGCTCGCCTCGCACGCTCGCACGCCGGTGCCGACTGCCCATGGCCACACTCCCGCCGCTCGTCTTGCAGGCGCAGTCGGCCGAGTGCGGGCTGGCCTGCCTGGCCATGCTCGCCAGTGCCCACGGCCAGCGCACCGACCTGGCCGAGTTGCGCCGGCGCTTTCCGGTGAGCCTCAAGGGCCTGAACCTGGCGCAGCTGATCGCGCACGCCGACGCCGTGGGCCTGGCCGCGCGCGCCCTGCGGCTCGAGCCCGAAGAGCTCGGGGCCTTGCAGCTGCCCTGCATCCTGCACTGGGACATGGACCACTTCGTCGTGCTCGCCCGCGTGGGCCGACGCCACCTCACCGTGCTCGACCCGGCCGTGGGCCAGCGCCGGCTCACGCCGGCGGAGCTCTCGCGCCACTTCACCGGCGTGGCCCTGGAGCTGACCCCCACCGCGCGCTTCGAGCCGCGCGCGCAGGCGCCGCGCGTGAGCCTGCGCCAGCTCACCGGGCCCGTGCAGGGGCTCGGGCGGGCGCTGGCGGCGATCTTCGCGGTGGCCTTCGTGCTCGAGCTCTTCGCGATCGCCGCGCCGCTGCTCAACCAGGCGGTGATCGACGACGCCATCGCCGGGCACGACGCGGACCTTTTGGGCGTGCTCGTGATCGGCCTGGCGCTGCTGCTGGTGGTGCAGACCACCCTGGCGCTGGCGCGCAGCTGGATGGTGATGGTGCTCGGGCAGAACCTGGCCCTGCAGTGGGTCGGCAACGTCTTTGCTCACCTCGTGCGGCTGCCGGTGGACTGGTTCGAGAAACGCCACCTGGGCGACATCACGAGCCGCTTCGGCGCGGTGGGCGCGATCCAGCACACCCTCACCAACGGGCTCGTGGAGGCCCTGCTGGACGCCATCATGGTGCTGGCCGCCCTGGCGATGATGCTGCTGTAC
>JBJTVI010000088.1:0-3077 GCA_046081145.1 Rubrivivax sp. | reverse complement strand
CGCTGCTGCTGCCCGCCGGAAAGCTGCCCGGGGCGGCGCTCGCCAAATGACGACAACCCCACGAGCTCCAGCGCCGCGCCCACCTTCTGGCGAATCGTCTCCTTGGGCATTCGCCGCTCCACCAGCCCGAAGGCCACGTTGTCCCACACCGTCAGGTGCGGCCACAGCGCATAGTTCTGGAACACGAGCCCGACCTGGCGCTCCCAGGGCTCCAGGGCGGTGAGGTCCTGCCCGTCCACGAGGAGCTCGCCGCGCTGGTGCCGCACGAAGCCGGCGATCAGCCGCAGCAGCGTGCTCTTGCCCGAGCCCGAGGGGCCGAGCAGGGCGTAGAACTCGCCCGGCTCGATCTCCAGGTTCACGTCCTTGAGCACCTCGGTGGCCCCGTAGGACAGGCCGATGCCGCGGCACTGCACGCTCACGCTCTTCATCGTGGCTCCCGGATCCGGATCCTGTTCGCTCATCTGGCCCCCTGAGCCTCGCCCGCAAAGCGCCGGTCGGCGCGCTCCACCACCTGGTGCGACAGCCAGGTGCCCAGGGCCACCACGGCGATGGCCAGCACCCCCAGGGCCGCCCCGGGCCCGCGCCCGGCCACGCTCTGCATGTAGAGATAGATGCCGTAACTCATGGGCGCCTGCGAGTCTGCCGACACCAGCAGGATCGTGGCCGAGAGCTCGACGGCCGCCGTGATGAAGCTCGTGACGAAGCCCGCCAGGATCCCGCCGGCCATCAGCGGCACGCCCACCCGCCGGATCGTGCGCGCGCGCGTGGCGCCCACGCTTTGCGCCGCCTCCTCCAGCGACACATGCACCTGCTGCAGCGCCGCCACGCAGGCGCGCAGCGCGTAAGGCAGCCGCCGCACGGCGTAGGCCAGCATGATCATCACCCAAGTGCCCGTGAGCAGCACCTCGGTGCCGGGCAGCGTCACGCCCTTGTACAGGCGCAGGTAGCCGATGGCCAGCACGAGCCCCGGAACCGCCAGCGACGCGGTGGCGATCCAGTCGAGCCACTGGCGCGCCGGCAAGCGCGTGCGCAGGATCAGGTAGGCCACCGTCACGCCGATCACCACGTCCAGCAGCGCCGCCAGGCCACAGTAGACGAGCGTGTTGCGGATCATGCCGCCGGCGTCGGCGAACACGGTGGCGTAGTGCGCCAGCGTGTAGGCATCGGGCAGCGGCGAGAAGCTCCACACGCGCGCAAACGACAGCAGCAGCACCCCCACGTGCGGAGACAGCGTGACGAGCAGCAGCAGCGCGATCCAGCCATAGGCCAGCGCGCTGGCAAGCGGCGTCAGCGTGCGCCGCTGCAGGCTCGTGCCACCCTTTTGCACGCTCGCGTAGTCGCGCCCGCGAAGCGCGTAGGCCGACAAGGCCATCGCCAGGATCGAGAAGGCGATCAGGATGACGCTGATCACGTAGCCCAGAGGGTCCTCCAGCCCCACCTGCGTGATGCGCAGGTAGGCCTGGGGCGCTAGCAGGTTCGTCTGCCCCATCACGAGCGGCGTGCCCAGGTCGTCGAAGACCTTCACGAAGACGAGCGAGGCGCCGGCGAGAAAGCCCGGCAGGGCCAGCGGGAACACCACGCGCGCAAACAGCCGCCAGCCGCGGCAGCCCAGGTTCAGCGCCGCCTCCTCCATCGCCCCGTCGATGTTGCGCAGCGCGGCCGTGAGGTTCATCAGGATGAAGGGGAAGTAGTGGATGGCCTGCACGAAGACCAGGCCACCGAGCCCTTCCATGATCGGCAGCGTGAAGCCCAGGTGCTCCTGCGCCAGCAGGTTGACGGTGCCCGAGCGGCCGAAGATCAGCTGCAGCGCCACCGCGCCCACGAAGGGCGGCATGATCAGCGGCAGCACCCCGAGCGTCTGGATCAGCAGCGCCCCGCGAAAGCGGAAACGCACCGTGAAGTAGGCCAGCGGCACCGCAATCAGCGTGGCCCACACGGTGGACATCACGGCCACGTACAGGCTGTTGAAGAAGGCCTCGCGCATGAGCGAGATGCCTGCGAAGGCGCCGAAGTGGCCCAGCGTGAAGCTGCCGTCGGCGTCGACGAAGGCGGCGTGGAACACGCGCGCCACGGGCAGCACGAGGAAGAGCAGCAGGAAGGCCAGGACGAGCGCAGCGGCCACCCAGGTACCGGCGCCCACGCCCACGCTCCAGCCCCCGCCAGGGCGGGCCTTCCCCTGCAGGCTCGCTGCGGGAGCGGCGTCGGGCGCGCTCAACGCAGCAGCGCGCCGGCCTGCTCGGCCAGCGCGCGCGCCTTAGCGTAGTTCTCGCGCGCGGCGGCGTTCCAGCGGTCCTCCAGGCCCGTGACCTGCTTGTTCACCGCGGCGTCCTTCTTGTTGGCGGCAAAGAGGGCCAGGAAGTCCTTGTCACCGGCCATGCGCGGGCCCACCACGGGCGAGTAGGCCGTCTCGCGCGCCTGCCTGAGCAGCGCAGCCGCCTGGGCGCTGGGTTTCTTCGCCAGCGCCGCCTCGGCCTCGTGGATGGCCTTCGTCGCGGCCTGCAGCTCCTTGAGGCGGAAGGTGATGGCCTGGTCGAACATCGCCGAGACCACGTTGTAGCGCGCCTCCGACAAGTCGGAGTCGAACTGTACCTTGGCCCGCTTGGCGATCTCGAAGGGATTGGGGTAGCCCGCAGGCGTCTTGCCCCCCATGGCTTCAGGCGGCAGGATCGGCAGGCGCGAGATCTTCGGGTCGTAGAGCAGCTGCTGCCCTTCCATCGACACCGTCCAGGCGATGAAGCGGCGCGCCTCGCTGGGGTTCTTCGAACCCGACACGAGCGCGATGTTGGCCGGCACCACCGCCGTCACGTCGGGGTAGACGAACTCCACCGGAAAGCCCGAATACTTGCCCGCCAGGCCGAAGAAGTCGATCACCAGGCCGATGCCGAACTGCCCGTTGTTGACGCCATCGGGCACGCCGAAGCTGCGCTCGGTGATGGCCGCGCAGTTGCCGGCGATCTGCAGGATCTGCGCCCAGCCCTTGTCCCAGCCTTCGCCTTGTAGGATGGTCTCCACCGTCAAGTGCGTGGTGCCCGAGCGTGACGGCGAGCTCATCGCCAGATGGCCGAAGTACACAGGCT
>JBJTVI010000087.1:0-6353 GCA_046081145.1 Rubrivivax sp. | reverse complement strand
GGTCGAGTGCCCGATGTGCAGCGACCGCGTCGTGTCGCGGCTGCCCAGCGCCCCGCGCCTGAACCTCTCGGGCGCGCGCGGGAGCGAACCTTCGCGCCCGTCGGCCGAACCGGCGGCGGCTGACCTGCAGGCGATGTGGATGCAGGCCGTGCGCGAGATCCTGCGCAACACCGAGGACGTGGGCGAGCGTTTCGTCGAGGAGGCCCGGCGCATCCACTTCGGCGAGGCCGAGGAGCGCGGCATCCGCGGCATGGCCACGCCCGAGGATCGGCAGGCCTTGCGCGAAGAAGGCATCGAGGTGATGGCGGTGCCGCTGCCTGCTGCGCTCAAGGGCCCGGTGCAGTAGGCGGGCGCGGGCACCGTTGCGTGTACGGCGGCGGCCTGGCCAGAGCACCCGGCCCGGGTTCATGCGGCCTTCGGGGTCCAGTGCCGCCTTCACGGCTCGCATCAGCTGCAACGCCACTGGCGATTTGCGCAGCGGGAGCTCCTCGCGCTTGAGCGCGCCCACCCCGTGCTCCGCCGAGATCGAACCGCCGCAGGCCTGCACGGCGTCGTAGACCACCGTGTTCACGGCGTGCTCGTGCTCTCGAAGAAAGGCTGCACCGTCGGTACCGGCTGCCGCCTGCACGTTGTAGTGGAGGTTGCCGTCGCCCAGATGGCCGAAGTTCACCAGGCGGATGCCCGGCCAGCGCGCCGAGAGGGCGGCATCGGTGCGCGCGACGAAGCCGGCCAGGGCCGACACCGGCACGGAGATGTCGTGCTTGACGTTCAGGCCCTCTTCGGCCTGTGCAAGCGGAATCGACTCGCGTGCGTGCCACATGGCCTGCGATTGCGCCAGGCTCTGGGCCACCGCGGCATCGTGGATGTGGCCAGCCTCCAGGGCCTCGGCCAACAGGCTATCCAGGCGCGCGCGCGCCACCTCGTCGGGCTCTGCGCTGGACTGCTCGAGCAGGACCGTCCAGGGTGCCTCGGGCAGCGGGCGCGGTATCTGCGGAAAGTGCCGGGCGACCAGGGCGAGCGAGAAGCGGTTCATGGCCTCGAAACCGGTGAGCGCCGCATCGAGCCGGCGCCGCGCGCGCTCCAGCAGCGCCACGCAGTCGTCCAGGCCCTCGCAGGTGGCCATCGCGGTGACGACGCTGTCCGGGCGAGGCCAGAGCTTCAGGGTGGCGGCGGTGATCACGCCCAGGGTGCCTTCGCTGCCAATGTACAGGCCGCGCAGGTCGTAGCCCGTGTTGTCCTTGCGCAGGCCGCTCAGGCCATCCCAGACCTCGCCGCGAGGGGTCACGACCTCCAGGCCCAGGCACAGATCGCGCGCGTTGCCGAATCGCAGCACCTGCGTGCCCCCGGCGTTGGTGGCAAGGTTGCCGCCGATCGTGCAACTGCCTTCGGCGGCCAGGCTCAGCGGAAAGAGCAGGCCCTGGGCCTGCGCCGCCTCCTGCACCTGCTGCAGCACGCACCCCGCCTCGGCACTCAGGGTGAGGTTGGCGCTGTCCAGCGACCGGATGCGGTTGAGCCGGCGCAGGGAAAGCAGCACCTGCGTGCCCGACCCGTCGGGCACCCCGCCGCCGACGAGGCCCGTGTTGCCCCCCTGCGGCACCACCGCCACACCGCGCGCCGCGCAGTGCACCATCACCCGCGCCACTTCGGCGGTGTCGGCGGGCCGCACGATCGCCAGGGCGCGGCCGTGCCAGCGGCGCCGCCAATCCTGCTCGTAGGCGGGCTCGGCACCGCCTTCGAGCACATGGGCCGGGCCCACGAGGGCGCGCAGTTCGCTCAGGATTTCCATCGCATCCTTCAGGCACGGGCCTGGCGCAGGCGCCAGCGGATGTGCACGGCGCTGGCGGCGAACAGCAGGAGCGCCAGCACCACCTCGAGCGCAGCCAGGCCCTGCGACAGGCCGCCCTCGCTCGTGGCGCGCACGAGGCCCTCGAGCACGTAGAGCCACACCACCAGGCTGAGCCAGCGGTGGGTGACCATGCGGTGGCGCATCACCCCGGGGAGCGCCAGCGCCAGCGGCAGCACTTTCAGGGCCAGCGTGCCCGAACCGGTGGGCGCGAGCCACAGCTCCCACGCCAACCCGAGCACGATGAGCGACACGAGCGCCCCCATCGCCCACGCGCGGGAGGCTCGCACCACATCGTCGGCCGCGCGCACGCCATCAGCACCCATGCTGGCATGATAGCGACCATGCCTGAAGCGCCTGCGTCCGCGCCGCAGGGCCCGGCCGGCCTGGGTGCGCGGCTGCGCGCCGCGGTGCTCGCGCTGGGCCGCTGGCCCTGGCTCGTGACGCTGCGCACCCTGGCCGAGCGCTTTCGCGAGGACCGCCTGGGCGTGATGGCCGGCAGCCTCACCTTCACGACCCTGATCTCGCTCGTGCCGCTGGCCACCGTGATGCTCGCGCTCTTCACGGCCTTCCCGATGTTCGGCACCTTCCAGGTGGCGCTGGAGAAGTTCCTGCTGGCCAACCTGGTGCCCGAGAGCCTGGCGCGCCCGGTGCTGGGTGCGCTCACCCAGTTCGCCGCCAAGGCCAGCCGCATCGGCGCGGCCGGCCTCGTGCTGCTGGTGGCCTCGGCGCTGGCGCTGATGCTCACGATCGACCGCACGCTCAATGCGATCTGGCGCGTGCGCAGGCCCCGCCCGCTCGGGCGGCGGCTGCTCGTCTACTGGTCGGTGCTCACCTTCGGCCCGCTCGTGCTGGGGGCGAGCCTGACGCTCACCTCCTATGCCATCTCGGCCTCGCGCGGGCTGGTGCGCACCTTGCCCGGCGGCATGGCCACCCTGGTGGACGTGCTGCAGTTCGGCCTGCTTGCCGCCTCCCTCGCACTGCTGTTTCGGGTGGTGCCCCACACCCACGTGCGCTGGGCGCATGCCTGGGCCGGCGGTATCTTTGCCGCCATCGGGGTGGAAGTGGCCAAGGAAGGCCTGGCGCTCTACGTGCGGGAGATGCCCGGGTTCTCCACGATCTACGGCGCCTTTGCAGCCCTGCCGCTGCTGCTGCTGTGGGTGTACACGCTGTGGGTGGTGGTGCTGCTCGGCGCCGTCGTGGCAGCCTATGCGCCCACGCTGTCGAGCCCGATCGGGCGTCGGGCGAGCCAGCCCGGGGACCGCTTCAGCCTCGCGGTGGAGATGCTGGCCAGGCTCGCCGCCGCCCGGCACACCGCCTCGCACGGCCTGAACCTCGGTGCGCTGGCCGCAGCGCTGCGCGCCGACCCGCTTCGGGTCGAGCCCATCCTGGAGGTGCTCGTCGACATCGGCTGGGTCGGGCGCCTGGACGAAGACGGCGAGCCGCGCCATGTGCTGCTGGCCGAGCCCGAGGTGACCCGCATCGGGCCGCTCGTGGAGCGGCTGCTGCTCGGACGCTCGGCCGCCACCCAGGGCCTGCGGCGTCACGCGGGCCTGGAGGCGCTCACGCTGGCGCAGCTGCTCGATTGACCTGCGCGATCGCGGCGCGCGGCATCGCCAAGGCGGCCCGCAGGACGGCCAGCACCTCCGCCGGCGCCTCCACCATGAGGTTGTGCCCGGCCGGCACCGTGTGCAGCGTGGCGCCCAGCAGCTTGGCCAGCGCCCGGCCGCTGCGGGTGGGGGTCATCTGATCGGCCTCGCCCAGGATGCAGGCCACGGGACCCTGCACCCGCGCCGCGGCCGCCTCGCCGCCGCGATAGCGGTCGCACATCGAGAACTCGAGGTGGAACAGGTTGCCCCCGCGCCAGCCCGCCTGGTTGCGGCGCATAAGTGCGCGGTTGCCCCCACGCAACCAGTTGCCCGGGCCCGGGAAGGAGGGCTTGGCCGCGATGCTCGAGTAGGACCAGCTGTTGACGAGGTCGATGGCGCGCAGCGGGTCGTCTCGCGCCGTGGCCAGCAGCGATTCCGACACCTGCATCGGATAGGCCGTCCCCATCAGCACCAGGCGCTCGGCCCGCTCGGGCGCGCGCGCGGCTGCCTCCAGCACGGTGAGCGACCCCGTGCTGTGGCCCACGAGCGAGGCCGACCCGACCCCTGCCGCATCGAGCAGCTCGAGCACCCACTGCGCGAGCTGCTCGATGTCGGTGCAGGGCGGGCCCTCGCTGCGGCCATGGCCGGGAAGATCGAGGGCCAGCACTGCGTAGCCGTGGTGCGCGCACCAGCGCGCAAGCAGGTTCCAGCAGCTGTGGTCGTGCAGCGCGCCGTGGACGAAGACGACTGTGGGCCGGGTCGGGTCGCAGGGCTTACCGCCGGTGTAGGCGTAGGCGGCGCGGCCGCGCACCTGCAGCATCATCGCGACGACTCCTGGGCGGCAGGCGGGGCGGGTGGGGTGGGTGGGCTGGGCGGGGCCGCTGGCGCATCAACGGCCTTCTCCGCCGCGCGCAGGGCGCGCTTGAGGTCGTCGACGAGATCGTCGGCATCTTCCAGCCCGATGGACAGCCGGATCGTGCCCGGGCCGATGCCCGAGCGCCTGAGCGCCTCGTCGTCCATGCGGAAGTGCGTGGTGGAGGCGGGGTGGATGACGAGCGAGCGGCAGTCGCCCACGTTGGCCAGATGCGAGAAGAGCTTGAGCGCATCGATGAAGGCGCGCCCCTGGGCACGGCTGCCGCGCAGGTCGAAGCTGAAGACGGCGCCGCAGCCGCGTGGCAGCAGGCGGCGCGCGAGCAGGTGGTCCGGGTGCGACTCGAGCTCGGGATAGGCTACGCGCTCGACCATCGGGTGCGCCGCCAGGAACTGCACCACCTTTCGCGTGTTCTCGACGTGCCGCGCCATGCGCAGCGGCAGCGTCTCGATGCCCTGCAGGATGAGCCAGGCCGTGTGCGGGCTCATGCAGGCGCCGAAGTCGCGCAGGCCCTCCCGCCGGGCGCGCAGGAGGAAGGCGGCCACTGTGCTCTCCTCGGCAAAGACCATGCCGTGGAAGCCCTCATACGGTTCGGTGAGCTCCGGAAAGCGCCCCGAGGCGTGCCAGTCGAAGCCGCCTCCGTCCACGAGCACCCCGCCCACCACCGTGCCGTGGCCGGAGAGGAACTTGGTGGCGGAATGGAAGAGCAGGTCCGCGCCGAGCTCGAAGGGCTTCATCAGCCAGGGCGTGGTGAAGGTGGAATCCACCAGCAGCGGCAGCCCGGCTGCGTGCGCGATCTCGCAGACGCGCGGGATGTCCAGTACGTCGAGCGCCGGGTTGCCCAGCGTCTCGCCGAAGAGCAGCCGCGTGTTCGGCCGCAGCGCGGCGCGCCAGGCATCGACGTCTCGCGCCGGGACGAAGGTGGTCTCGATGCCGAAGCGGGCAAGGGTGTAGTGCAGCAGGTTGTGGCTGCCGCCGTAGAGAGAAGACGAGGCCACGATGTGCGAGCCGGCACCGGCCAGCGTGGCGATGGCCAGGTGCAGGGCGGCCTGGCCGCTGGCCGTGGCAATCGCGCCGACGCCGCCCTCCAGTGCCGCCACCCGCTCCTCCAGCACCGCGTTGGTGGGGTTGCTGATGCGGCTGTAGACGTGCCCCGAGGCTTCCAGGTTGAAGAGCGAGGCCGCCTGGTCGCCACTCGGGAAGACGAAGCTCGTGCTGAGGTGGATCGGCACGGCGCGTGCGCCCGTGGCCGGGTCGGGGGCAGCACCGGCGTGCAGCGCCAGCGTGTCGAAGCCAGGGTCGAGGATGCCGGGCATGCGAAGGAACTCGGGATGTCGCGCTGGCGTCATTGTGGGCTATATTGGATCGATCCGTCCGCCAGCCGACGAGGGTCACGATGAAGGTCAGCGACATCCTGCGCGTCAAGGGCAACACGCTGTACACGGTCCCGCCTGAGCGGGCGCTTGCCCAGGCCATCACGCTGATGGCCGAGATGGACATCGGCTCGCTCGTGGTCATGGAGCACGGCGACCTGGTGGGCATGCTCACCTTCCGTGAGGTGATCGCGGCAGTGGTGAAGAACGGCGGCACGGTGGGCACGACGATCGTGCGCACCGCGATGGATGACGCGCCGCTCACCTGCACGCCCGAGACCGACATGAACGAGGTGCGGCGCATGATGCTGCAGCGCCACGCGCGCTACATGCCGGTGATGGAGCGGCGCACGCTGATGGGCGTGATCTCCTTCTACGACGTGGCCAAGGCCGTGGTGGACGCGCAGGACTTCGAGAACCGCATGCTCAAGGCCTACATCCGCGACTGGCCCGAAGACTCCCGCGAAGGGGCCTGAACCGGGCCCGGTGCCACCGCGCCGATAATCGGGGCATGGCAGGGTCCACCTTTGGCGAACTCTTTCGCGTCACCAACTTCGGCGAGAGCCACGGCCCGGCCATCGGCTGCGTGATCGACGGCTGCCCGCCCGGCCTGCCGCTGAGCGAGGCCGACATCCAGCCCGAACTGGACCGGCGGCGCCCGGGCACCAGCCGCCACG
>JBJTVI010000086.1:0-4647 GCA_046081145.1 Rubrivivax sp. | reverse complement strand
AAGGACGGCACCGAGGTGGTGGTGAAGGTGCGCCGCCCGAACATCCCCGACGTGGTGGAGGCCGACCTGCGGCTGCTCGAGCGGCTGGCCGCGATGGCCGAAGACGAGCTGCCCCAGCTGCGCCCCTACCGGCCGCGCCAGCTGGTGCGCGAGTTCGCGCGCTCGTTGCGCCGCGAGCTCGATCTGGCCGCCGAATGCCGCGCCGCCGAGCGCGTGGCCACGAACCTCGCGGCACTGGGCTTCGTCGCCATCCCGCGCGTGCACTGGACCCACACCGGCCCGCGCGTGAACGTGCAGGACCGCGTGCAGGGCATCTCCGGCGAAGACCTCGCGCAGGTGGACGCCGCCGGGCTGGACCGCCCGCTGCTCGCGCGCCGCGGGGCGCAGGCGGTGCTGAAGATGATCGTCGAAGACGGCTTCTTCCACGCCGACCCGCACCCGGGAAACGTCTTCTACCTGCCGGGCAACCGCCTGGCCTTCATCGACTTCGGCATGGTCGGGCGCCTGACGCAGCGCCGGCGCGACGAGCTGCTGCGGCTGCTGCTGGGCCTGGTGCAGCGCGAGCCGCAGGCCGTGGCCGACGTGCTGCTGGACTGGACGGGCAACGGCCACGGCGCGAACCTCACGCAGCTCGAGTCCGAGATCGAGGCCTTCGTCGACCAGTACCACGGCACGCCGCTGGCGCAGCTCAGCCTCTCGGGCATGCTTGCGGACGTCACGACGATCCTGCGCGAGCACCGGCTCGCGCTGCCGGCAGACCTCGCCCTGCTCATCAAGGCCTTCGTGTCGCTCGAGAGCATGGGTCGCGGGCTGGACCCGGGCTTTCACATGGCCACCGAGGCGCTGCCGCTGCTGCGCGGCGTGGTACGCGCGCGCTGGCAGCCGCGCGCCATCGGCCAGCGCGCCTGGAAGGCACTGAGCCGTGGCCTGGCGCTGGCCGAGCAGCTGCCGCACGACCTCTCCACGTTGCTGCGCCGCGCGCGCCGCGGCCGGCTGCAGGTGGGCCTGGAGCTCGCGCACCTGCGCCGCGTCGGCGATCAGCTCGACCGCGCCGCGAGCCGCCTGGCGCTTGCCCTCGTGATCGCCGCGCTCATCATCGGCTCTTCCATCGTCATGACGGTCAGTGGCGGGCCCACGCTGCTGGGCCTGCCGGCCTTCGGGCTCATCGGCTTCGTCGGCGCCGTGGTGGGCGGCCTGTGGCTGCTGCGCTCAATCTGGCGCAGCCACCATCGCCGGGACGACGAGGACTGAGGCGCGGGCCAGGACACGGACTCGAACATGGCCGCCCCCGCGCTGCAGCCGCTGCGTCTCACCGACCCGCTGCGCTGGATCGCGCGCGGCGTGCGCGGCTTCCTGCGCGCACCGCTCATCGGCCTGTTCTACGGCCTCGTGTTCATGGTGATGGGCTGGGCACTGCTCAAGGTCTACGAGCACGCCCCGGCCTACACCCTGGCGCTCTCGGCGGGCTTCCTGCTGGTGGGGCCCTTCCTGTGCCTGGGCCTGTACCGGGTGAGCCAGCGCCTGGAGCGCGGCGAGCCACCCGATTTCGGCGACAGCCTAAGCCTGGGACACGCGCACGGGGCAGCTAGCCATCTTCGGCTTCGTGCTGCTGGTGCTCGAGATGCTGTGGGGCCGTGCCACGCTCGTGGTGTTTGCCGTGAGCTTCGAGGGCATGCCCGACTTCAAGGGCTCGCTGCAGGCGCTGCTGAACCCCGAGAACCTGGGCTTCATCGTCGCCTGGGCAGCCGTAGGCGCCGTGTTCGCCGGCCTCATCTTCTCGATCAGCGTGGTGGCCATCCCCATGATCCTGGACCGCGAGACGGACGCCATCACCGCCGGCCTCACGAGCCTGCGCCTGGTGTTCACGCAAACCGCGGTGATGCTGGCGTGGGGCGCGCTGATCGCCCTTCTCACCGTGCTGGCGATGCTGCCGTGGTTCGCGGGCCTGCTCGTCGTCGGGCCGGTGATCGGGCATGCCTCGTGGCATGCGTACCGTGCGGCGGTCGGGACGGATTGATGCCCGGGTAAAGCCCGGGTAGAGCCCGGGGCAGGCGCGCGCAGGGCCCGCCCCGCGCCCGCTCAGGGCGTCAGCACCGTGCAGCCCGTGGTGCGCCGCGCCTCGAGATCGCGGTGCGCCTGCGCCACCTGCTCGAGCGGAAAGCGCTGGTCGATGCGGATCTTCACCTGGCCGCTTTGCACCACGGCAAAGAGGTCGTCGGCCATCTGCTGGCACGACTCGCGCGTGGCGATGTGCGTGAAGAGCGTCTGGCGCGTGACGTAGAGCGAACCCTTGGGCCCGAGGATGCCCGGCGCGAAGGGCGCCACCGGCCCGGAGGCGTTGCCGAAGCTCACCATGAGGCCGAAGGGCCGCAGGCAGTCCAGGCTTTTCTCGAAGGTGTCCTTGCCGATGGAGTCGTAGACCACCTTCACGCCCTTGCCGCCGGTGATAGCCTTCACACGCGCCACGAAGTCCTCCTTCGTGTAGTCGATGGCGTGCGCGGCGCCGTGCTCGAGCGCCAGGCGGCACTTGGCCTCCCCGCCGGCCGTGCCGATGAGCTGCAGCCCGAGCGCCTTGGCCCACTGGCAGGCGATCAGCCCCACCCCGCCTGCGGCGGCGTGAAAGAGCACGAAGTCACCCGGCTCCAGGCCCTCGACGGGGCGGCTGCGGCGCAGCAGGTACTGCGCCGTCAGGCCCTTGAGCATCATGGCTGCACCCGTGTCGAAGCCGATGTCGTCGGGCAGGCGGCACACCTGCGTGGCGGGCATCACGCGCGCCTCGCTGTAGCTGCCCGGGGGGTTGCTGGCGTAGGCGGCGCGGTCGCCCACCTTCAGGTGCGTCACGCCCTCGCCCACGGCCTCCACCACGCCGGCGCCTTCCATGCCGAGAGTGAGCGGCAGCGGGTTGGGGTACAGGCCCGTGCGCTGGTAGACGTCGATGAAGTTCAACCCGCAGGCGTGGTGGCGGATGCGGATCTGGCCGGGGCCGGGGTCACCCACCGGGACGTCGACGAGTTGCATCTGCTCGGGGCCGCCGAAGGCGGAGATCTGGATGGCGCGGGGCATGGTCGTGTACCTCAGGAGGTTCGGGAACGGTTCGGCGCGGGCGCGCAGCGCGTTCGAGTGGGAAGGGGCAGGGGGAACTGGGAACTGGGAACTGGGAACTGGAAACTGGGACACGGGAAACCGAAAACTTGGTCGGGGGCAGCTCGCAAGGAAGGGCCAACCCCGTAGGGTACGCCAAAGGCACCGGCTTTCGCCGCGTGGCACCATGCGGGCCGTGTCGCTCTCCCCACGCCTGATCCTGATGCTCACGCTGCCGCCGCTGCTGTGGGCCGGCAACGCCGTGGTCGGCCGCCTGATGGCAGGCCAGGTGCCGCCGATGACGCTGAATCTGCTGCGCTGGCTGCTGGCGCTGGCGATCCTGCTGCCGCTGGCCTGGCGCGCGCTGCTGCCGTGGTCGCGCATCGCCGAGCGCTGGCCCTACCTGCTGGCCATCGGGGTGCTCGGCGTGGGGCTCTTCAACTCGATGCAGTATCTGGCGCTGACCACCTCCACCCCCATCAACACCACGCTCGTGGCCTCGAGCATGCCGGTGTGGATGCTCCTGATCGGCGCGCTCTTCTACGGCGAGCGGCCCACCCAGCGCGAGGTGCTCGGCGCGCTGCTGGGCGCGGTGGGGGTGCTGCTCGTCATCAGCCGCGGCTCGTGGGAGACGCTGCGCCTGGTGCGCTTCGTGCCCGGGGACCTCTACATCCTGGCGGCCATCATCGGCTGGGCCTTCTACAGCTGGCTGCTCGCACGGCCGCCTGCGCACATGCGTGGTGAGGCCCGGCCCGACTGGAACTGGGCCGACCTGCTGCTCATCCAGACCCTCTTCGGGCTGCTGGGCTCGAGCCTCTTCTACGCCGGCGAGCAGCTCGTGGGCACGCACCCGATCCACTGGAGCGCGGGCGTCGTGGCGGCGCTGCTGTACATCTCGATCGGGGCCTCGATCGTTGCCTACCGCTGCTGGGGCCTGGGCGTGGCGCAGGGCGGGCCGGCGCTGGCGGCCTTCTTCAACAACCTCACCCCGCTCTTTGCGGCCGTGCTGTCGGCGCTCGTGCTGGGCGAAGCGCCGCACCTGTACCACGCCGTGGCCTTCGTGCTGATCGTGGGCGGCATCGCGGTGAGCGCGGGGCGCAAGGCGGGATGAGCACACCCGACTTCGAGCGCGCACGCGCGCAGTTCATCGCGGGCAACGCCGCCTTCGAGGCCGGCCACTTCGAAGAGGCGGAAAGCGCCTTCCTCGCCTCGCTCGAGGCCCTGCCCGGGCGGCCGTCGACGCTCGTGAACCTCGGCGCCACGCGGCTGCGACTGGGCCGCCCGGCCGAGGCGCTCGCGCCGCTGGAGACAGCGCTGGCCGCGAATCCGGGGGATGGGGAAGCCTGGCACCACTGCGGCGTGGCACATGCCGAGCTCGGCCGCCACCGCGAGGCCGTGGCGGCCTTCGACCGCGCATTGGCGACGGGGCACCAGAGCGCTGCCGTGCACTACCGGCGCGGCATGGCGCTTGCCGCACTCGAGCGCCACGACGATGCCGCCCAGGCATGGGAGCGGGCACTCGCATGCGACGACCAGTTCTTGCCCGCATGGGTGGACCTGGGCTCG
>JBJTVI010000085.1:0-7306 GCA_046081145.1 Rubrivivax sp. | reverse complement strand
TGCGGAGTGACCCAGCCGCGCATGAACGACCTGCTTCGGGGCCGCGTGTCGCGCTTTTCGCTGGACGCGCTGGTCAACATTGCCACGGCGATGGGCCGCGAGGTGCACTTCGAACTGCAGACGGCGTGAGCCCGCTCGGCCGAGGGATACGCAGTTGGGGCCTGGCCTCCGGTCAGGCCATGTTCAGGATGCTCGACCTCGTGGCGCGCAAGGCCCGTCGTGTCGAACGCGTGCCGCGGCCCTTGATCGGCGAGGCCTTGCGGCTGATGGCGCTGCTGAACCGTCGCGGGGCAGGGTGAGATGACACCACCCCCCGGCTCTGCCGCCACGCACGCGCCGCTTGGGACCGACGCGCGCCTCCCGTTCCTGGACTCCCTGCGGCTTCTCGCCCTGGGGCTTCTGATCGCCTATCACGTGGGCATGTACTACGTGAGCTGGGACTGGCACCTCAAGAGCCCCTCGGCCAGCACCGCTCTCGAGCCCTGGATGCGGCTCGTCAACCCTTGGCGCATGAGTCTGCTGTTCCTGATCTCCGGCGCCGTGACGGCGATTGCGCTGGGCCGCGGGTCCCGGGGGTGGCTCGGCGGCAGGCTGTCGCGACTGGGCTTGCCGCTCTTCGCAGGAGTGCTGGTGATCGTGCCACCGCAGTCCTACTGGCAGGTGGTCGAGCAGATGGGCTATCCGGGCAGCTACCTGGAATTCCTGCCACTGTACCTCGGCGGCCACGGGGGCTTCTGCTCGGCTGCGGAGTCGTGCCTGATCCTCCCCACCTGGAACCACCTGTGGTTCCTGCCTTACCTGATGGCCTACACGCTCCTGCTGTGGGCTAGCGTGCGTTCCGCACCGAATTGGCTGGACCGCGCAGGCAACCGGCTCTCGCATCGGCTGTCGCTGCTGACCCTGCTGGCGGTGCCCTGGCTCGTACTCGCCGCGGGGCACTTGGGCCTGAGACCCTGGTTCGAGGTCACCCACGCCCTCGTCGACGACCCCCTGGCGCACGCGCAGTACCTGCCAGCCTTCGTGGCCGGCGCTATCCTTGCGCGCACGCCTGGTGCATGGCCGGCCGTGGCGCGACTCAGGCTGCCTGCGCTCTTGGTCATGCTCACGGCATGGCTACTGCTGTTGTCGCTACCGGAGGCGCCCATCGCGCTGCTGCGCACGGCCTATGCCGCGCAGCAGTGGGCTGTCGTCATGGCGGCGCTGGGCTTCGGCTGGGTCCACCTGCGCCAGCCCACAGCGCGGCAACGCCAACTCGTGCACCGAATCTTCGCGGTGTACGTGCTGCACCAGACGCTGATCATCCTCCTGGCCGTGGCCCTGAGACCCCTGGCGCTGCACCCAATTGCCGAAGGCCCGGTGTTGCTCGGTGGGACGCTGGCGAGCGCCTGGGCAATCGTCCGCATTTGCGAGCCGGTCAAGCCGCTGCGGCGGTGGCTGGGTTTGCCTGCGGTGTGACTTGGCGGAGTCGGAGGGATTCGAACCCTCGATGCAGGTTTTGCCCGCATACTCCCTTAGCAGGGGAGCACCTTCGGCCTCTCGGTCACGACTCCGTTGCGCGGAATTCTACCGGACACCCCGGCACGCGGGCCGATGCCTCACGCTGCCGGCGCACCCTCTAGCTCGAAGGCCCGATGCAGCGTGCGCACGGCGAGCTCCATGTACTTCTCGTCGATCACCACGCTGGTCTTGATCTCGCTGGTGGAGATCATCTGGATGTTGATGCGCTCCTCGCTGAGCGAGCGGAACATCTTGGCCGCCACACCGGCGTGGCTCTTCATGCCGATGCCCACGATCGAGACCTTGCAGATCTTCGGGTCACCCAGCATCTGGGTGCCCTCCATGCCGGGCAGGACCTGCGTCCTGAGCACCTCGTTCACGCGCGCGTAGTCACCGCGCGGCACGGTGAAGGAGAAGTCGGTGCGGCCGTCGTGGGAGACGTTCTGGATGATGACGTCCACATCGATGTTGGCCTCGGCCACCGGGCCGAGGATATGGAAGGCCACGCCCGGGCGATCGGGCACGCCCACGAGCGTGATCTTCGCCTCGTCACGGCTGAAGGCGATCCCGGAAACGACGGCCTGCTCCATCTTCTCGTCCTCTTCGAAAGTGATCAGCGTGCCCGAGCGGGCCTCCTCGTCGAGCGGGATGTCCCACGGCGTGAAGCTCGAGAGCACCCGCAGCGGCACCCGGTACTTGCCGGCGAACTCCACCGAGCGGATCTGCAGCACCTTGGAGCCCAGGCTCGCCATCTCCAGCATCTCCTCGAAGGAGATGGTGGCCAGGCGCCGGGCGTCGGGCACGATGCGCGGGTCGGTGGTGTAGACGCCGTCGACGTCGGTGTAGATCAGGCACTCGTCGGCCTTCATCGCGGCGGCCACCGCCACCGCGCTCGTGTCGCTGCCGCCGCGGCCAAGCGTGGTCACGTGGCCGTCGTCGTCGATGCCCTGAAAGCCCGTGACGATCACGACCTTGCCCGCGGCCAGGTCGGCGCGCACGCGTGCATCATCGATGGCCGTGATGCGTGCCTTGGTGTAGGACGAATCGGTACGGATCGGCACCTGCCAGCCGGTGTAGCTCACCGCCGCCATGCCTTCGGCCTGCAGCGCCAGCGCCAGCAACCCCACCGACACCTGCTCACCGGTGCTGGCAATCATGTCGAGTTCGCGCCGCGCCGGCTCGCTCAGCGCCTCGGGCATCAGTTCCTTGGCCAGGCCGAGCAGGCGGTTGGTCTCGCCGCTCATGGCCGAAGGCACCACCACCAGCTGGTGGCCCGCACGCGACCACTTGGCCACGCGCTTGGCCACGTTGCGAATGCGCTCGGTGGAACCCATCGAGGTGCCGCCGTACTTGTGGACGATCAAGGCCATCGCAGCTGATCCTGCGGGGACCTCCCCCGCCTGAGGAAAACCCCTGATTCTAGCGTGGTTTGCTGCGGCGCAGCATCGCCCGGCCTCCCGTCGTGGACGGCGTCGCAACGGGGTCGCCGGGACTCCATGCCAGCACACCCCGCGTGAGGGACAGCCCGCCCGCTGGCGCGGGCCACCGCGAGCCCCCGCGCGCCACGGGCAGCTCCGCCAGGAGCCGCTCCACCAGCGAATCGGGCACCCCGCAGGGGCACCACCCGGCCAGCCACTGCCGCAGCAGGCTCGCCTGGCGGTGCGGGGGCAAGGCCTGCCACAGGCGCACCTCGAGCGAGCCCGCGGGCTCCACGCAGCGCTGCATGTCGATGCGGGCCATGTCCACCGCACAGGCATGCTCCTCGTGCAGGCGGCGCGCGGCGCCGGCCAGCGCCACCTCGGCATGCGCAAAGGCCTCGGTGAGCGCCGGCCAGACCTGCTCGCGCAAGCGGCTGCGGGCAAAGCGCGGGTCTGCATTGCTCGCGTCCTCGACGTGGCTCAGGCGGTGCCGGCGCACGTAGGCTTCGATCGCGGCGCGCGGCTGTTCGAGCCAGGGCCGCAGGAAGCGCACCCCCGCGTGTACGCGCTCGCCACCCATCCCGCCCATCCCCGCCCCCCCGGCGCTGCGCAGGGCTTGCAGCATCACCGTCTCGGCCTGGTCGCGACGATGATGCGCCAGGAGTACGCAGTCCGCGCCGGCCTGCACCGCCAGCCGCGCCAGCGCGTCGTAGCGCTCGCGCCGCGCCCACGCCTCCACGCTGTCTCCGGAACGGGGCGAGCCCCGCAGGTGCTCCACCAGCAGCCGTACCGGCAGGCCCGCTCGGGCCCAGCGCCGGCACTGTGCCTGGAGGTGCCGCACCCAGGCATCGGCCTGCGGCATCAGCCCGTGGTGCACATGCAGCGCCGCCACCGCCACGGGTGTCCCGCGCGCTGCGCGGGCGCAGGCATGCAGCAGCGCGGTGGAGTCGTGCCCGCCGCTGGCGGCCACGGCAACGACGCTTCGCACCGGGGTGACTCCGGCCTCAGGCCGCGCGCGTGTCGGTGTAGCGCCCGTAGGCCATCAGCCGCTCGTAGCGACGTGCCAGCAGTTCCTTGGTGGAGAGGTCGCTCACCTGGCGCCACGCATCGTTCAACGCCCGGCGCAACTGCGAGGCCATGGCCTTGACGTCGCGGTGCGCACCGCCCACGGGCTCGCTGACGATACGGTCGACCAGGGAGAGCGCCTTGAGCCGGTGCGCCGTGATGCCCAGCGCTTCCGCTGCATCGGAGGCGCGGTCGGCCGTCTTCCACAGGATCGAGGCGCAGCCCTCGGGCGAGATCACCGAGTACACCGCGTACTGCAGCATCAGCACCTGGTCGGCCACGCTGATGGCCAGGGCACCGCCCGAGCCGCCCTCGCCAATGATCGTGGTGACGATGGGTACCTCGAGTTGCGCCATCTCGTAGATGTTGCGCCCGATGGCCTCGCTCTGCCCGCGCTCCTCGGCGCCGATGCCGGGGTACGCCCCCGGGGTGTCGACGAAGGTGAAGACCGGCAGGCGGAATTTCTCGGCCAGGCGCATCAGCCGCAGCGCCTTGCGGTAGCCCTCCGGCCGGGGCATGCCGAAGTTGCGTGCCGCCCGCTCCTTAGTGTCCCGGCCCTTCTGGTGCCCGATGACCATGCAGGGCTGGCCGCTGAAGCGCGCCAGCCCCCCGACGATGCTGGTGTCGTCGGCGAAGGCACGGTCGCCGTGCAGCTCCTGGAAGTCGGTGAAGATCTCCTCCACGTAATCGAGCGTGTAGGGCCGCTGCGGGTGGCGCGCGATCTGCGTGACTTGCCAGGGCGAGAGACTCGCGTAGATCTCCTTGGTGAGCTGCAGGCTCTTTTGGCCGAGGCGCTCGATCTCGTCGGAGATGTCGACAGCGGACTCGTTCTGCACGTAGCGCAGCTCGTCGATCTTGGTCTCGAGTTCGGCGATCGGCTGCTCGAACTCCAGGAAGTGTCTCTTGCCCATCGATGCTCCACACTCACGCGGCATCCGTGCCCGGCCCGCGCCCCTCCAGCCTCAGTAGTCTACCGGCACGGGGTCGAGGCTTCGCCACAGGTACCAGGTGGCCACGCTTCGATACGGTGCCCAGGCCTCGGCCACCTCGCGAGCCTCGGCGCGCGAGACCGGTTCGCCGCTGTAGTAGTTCAGGCTGATGCCCTTGATCAGGCCGAGGTCGTCCAGCGGCAGCACATCCGGTCGCATGAGGTGGAAGATGAGGAACATCTCGGCCGTCCAGCGGCCGATGCCGCGGATGGCGACCAACTCGCGGATGATCGCCTCGTCATCCATCCCCGCCCATTGGCCGGCGTGCACGCGGCCCTCGACGAAGTGCCGAGCCAGGTCGAGCACGTACTCGGCCTTGCGCATCGAAAGCCCGGCCCCGCGCAACGCCTGCGGCTGCAGGCCCAGCACGCGCTGCGGATCCACGGCCAGGGCCTCGCGCCCGGCCAGCAGGGCGAAGCGCTCCCAGACCGACTGCGCCGCCTTGACCGAGATCTGCTGCCCCACCACCGAGCGCGCGAGCGTGGTGAAGGCGTCTCCGCGGCCCGTCAGCCGCGCCTCGCCGAACTGCGGGATCAGCCGCTTGAGCACACGGTCACGCCGCCGCAGGTGGCGACACGCCTCGTCCCAGAAGGGCGGCGTGGCAGGTGCCTCGGCGGGGTGCGCCATCGGCTTCAGGCCCGCACCCAGGTGGTGCCTTGCGGGCTGTCCTTGAGCTCGACGCCCTGTGCGGCGAGTTCCTGGCGAATGCGGTCAGCCAGCGCATAGTCGCGCGCCTGCTTGGCCTGAGCGCGCGCCGCGATGCGCTGGGCGATATCGGGCTCGGACAGGCCCGAGCCGGCCTGCAGGAAGGTGCGCGCATCCTGCTGCAGCAAGCCCAGCACGCCGCCGAGCGCGCGCAGCCAGCCGGCGGCCTGTGCCGAACGGCTGCGGTGCACCTCCGCGGCGAACTCGAACAGCACGGCCACGGCAGCGGGCGTGTTGAAGTCCTCGTCCATGGCCGCCCGAAAGCGTGCAGCCGCCGCGTGCGTCCAGTCGATCACGGCGGGCGCCAGGCCGGGCACGGCCTCCAGCGCACCGTACAGACGCCGCAGCGCGCTGCGTGCATCGTCGAGGTTGGCATCGCTGAAGCTGAAGGGGCTGCGGTAATGGGTGCGCAGCATGAAGAAGCGCACCGTCTCACCGTCGTAGCGGGCCAGTACGTCCCGGATCGTGAAGAAGTTGCCGAGTGACTTCGACATCTTCTCGTCGTCGACATTGAGAAAACCGTTGTGCAGCCAGTAGCGCACGAAGGGCTGCCCGGTGGCGCCTTCGCTTTGCGCGATCTCGTTCTCGTGGTGCGGGAACTGCAGGTCCATCCCGCCGCCGTGAATGTCGAAGACGTCCCCGAGCAGCGCGCAGCTCATGGCCGAGCACTCGATGTGCCAGCCCGGCCGGCCCGCACCGTAGGGGCCGGGGTACCGGGCGTCCTCGGGCTCCTCGGGCTTGGCGGCCTTCCACAACACGAAGTCCAGCGGATCTTCCTTGGCATCGGCCACGGCCACGCGCTCGCCCGCTCGCAGTTCGTCCAGGCTCTTGCCCGAGAGCTTGCCGTAGCCGGCAAACCGCCGCACGGCGTAGTTCACGTCGCCGTTGGCGGCGCGGTAGGCCAGGCCCCGCTGCTCGAGTTGGCCGATGAGCGCCAGCATCTGCGGCACGTACTCGGTGGCGCGCGGCTCGTGCGTGGGTGTCTCGATGCCCAGTTGGGCGATGTCCTGGCGCATGGCGCCGATCATCTCGTCGGTCAGCGCACGGATGGAGATCCCTCGCTCGAGCGCGCGGCGGATGATCTTGTCGTCGATGTCGGTGATGTTGCGCACGTACGTGACGCGGTAACCGCTCGCACGCAGCCAGCGGTAGACCACATCGAAGGCCATCATCATCCGCGCATGGCCGACGTGGCACAGGTCGTAGATCGTCATCCCGCACACGTACATGCGGACATGCCCCGCCTCGAGGGGATGGAAAGGCTCGACGCTGCGCGACAGCGTGTTGTAGACGTGCAGGCTCATGGGGGTGGCGAGGAATCGGCGCTCGGGCGCAGCGGTTGGCACCACCGCGGGCCGCAGGCCGTGCCCGCGGCCATCCGATAATGGAGGCCAATTCAGTATAGCGGCGCATGCACGGTGACCCACGCCCCCGACCGCCCCCGCCGGCCACGCCCGAGCCCTCCCCGACCGCCCGGTTTGCACCGGGCGCTGGCAAGGGCGTGCGTGCTTGCCGCCGCGCTCGCTTGCACGGCGGCCTGCGCCGCCGTACTCGGCGCACCTTCGGCCACCGTGCGCCCACCGCCCGACAGCCGGCTCGCCGACCCCTACCTCGAGGCGCTGCGCCTGGCGC
>JBJTVI010000084.1:0-3780 GCA_046081145.1 Rubrivivax sp. | reverse complement strand
GACTGCCAGCTCGCCTGCCCCTGGAACCGCCACGCCCGGCGCTCCCCGTTGCCCGACTTCGACGTGCGCGAGGGCATGGCCGGTGCCACCCTGCTCGAGCTGTGGGCCTGGGACGAGGCCACCTTCGCACGGAGCACCCGCGGCAGCGCGATCGCCCGCATCGGGTGGCTCCGCTGGCGCCGCAACCTCGCCGTGGCCCTGGGCAACGCGGCGCGCCAGCAGCCCCGGACCCGTCCCGCCATCGCGGAGGCCTTGCGCCAGGCCCGCACCAGTGCCGATGAGCTGGTTGGCGAGCACATCGACTGGGCTCTGGGGCAGGCTGGCTAGGGCTGCCCGGCCGCCCTCAACACCCCCAGCGCCACCGGCAAGCTCACCATCCCCACCAAGGTGGACACCGTCACCAACCCGGCCACGAAGGCCCCCGCGCCACCCATCCGCACCGCCAGCACGTAGGCACTCGAGGCCGTCGGCAAGGCCGCGAAGGCCACCACCACGGCTGCCTGTATCGCCGGCAACCCCAGCAGCAGCACCGCCGACACCGCCACCGAGGGCAGCACCAGGTGCCGGATCGCCAGCAAGGCCCCCGCCAGCTTCGGCGCCTCGCGCAGCGCCCCCATCTGCAGCCCCGCTCCGACTGCCATGAGGCCCAGCGGGAGCGCCGCCGCGCCGATGCGCGACAGCGTCGTGGCAGCCAGTTCGGGCAGGCGCAGCCCGAGCAGGTTGAAGACCAGCCCCGAGACCGTGGCGATGATCAGCGGGTTGCGGGCAAGCTCACGCAGGTAGCCCTGCCCCCCGTGGCGTGCCAGCGGCCAGACCGCCGCCACGTTGCACAGCGGCACGCACACCGAGACGATCACCGCCATCCAGGCCACGCCAGCGGCCCCGCCAAGCCGGTCGGCCAGTGCCAGGGCCACGTAGGAGTTGAAGCGAAACGCCACCTGCGCCCCCGAGGCGTGCAGCCTCGCATCCACGCCCGGGCCCAGGCGCACGGCGTAGGCCAGTGCCACCCCCACGGCCGTCACGAGCAGCGCGGCCCCGGCCACCGGCAGCGCCGCGCCAGGGTCCAGCGGGTTGCGCACGATGGCGGTGAACAGCAGCGCCGGAAAGAGCACCACGTAGACCAGCCGCTCCACGCCCGTCCACAGCGGCCGGTCCAGCGGCGTGAAGCGGCACAGCGCGAAGCCGGTGGCGATCAGCAGGAAGTCGGGAATCAGGAGCAGCGCATCGGCCATCTCCGCATTTTGGCCTGCCAGGCGTGCGGCCTTGCGGCCCCGGGCCCGGCAGGGTGTCTGGCGCCGGTGGCACACTCCGCGCCCAGCCTTCCCCCTGTCTCGCACCCTTCGACCGGAGACCGCAACCATGAAGCTCGTCAAGCTCCTTGCCGGCCTGTTCGGCGCCGCGGCCGTCTCGGCCGCTCCCGTGGCCGCCTGGGCCCAGGCCTACCCGGCCAAGCCCGTGCGCCTGGTCGTGCCCTTCGCGCCGGGCGGCACCACCGACATCATCGCCCGCGTGGTCGCGGAGAAGGTGGGCGGCCCCTTCGGCCAGCCGATGGTGGTCGAAAACCGCGCCGGAGGCGGCGGCTCCATCGGCGCGCAGGAGGTGATCAAGTCCCCTGCTGACGGCTACGTGCCGGGCATGGCCACCGTCTCGACGACAGCCGCCAACCCGGCCATCAACAAGCGCATCGGCTACGACCCGACGGTGGATTTCTCGCCCATCATCAACATCGCGGCCACGCCCAACGTCATCGCCGTGCACCCGAGCTTTCCTGCGCGCGACTACAAGGGCTTCGTGGCCGAGCTCAAGAAGAATCCGGGCAAGTACAGCTACGCGAGCTCCGGCACGGGCGGCATCGGCCACCTGCAGATGGAGCTCTTCAAGAGCCTGGCGGGCGTCTTCCTCACGCACATCCCCTACCGCGGCGCCGGCCCGGCCCTCAACGACACGGTGGCCGGCCAGGTGCCCGTGATCTTCGACAACCTCCCCTCGGCGCTGCCCTTCATCAAGGACGGCCGCCTGATCCCGATCGTGGTGGCGGCGCCGCAGCGCCTGACGGTGCTGCCTGCGGGCGTGCCCACCTTCAAGGAGGTGGGGCTCGAGCCCGTGAACCGCATGGCGTACTACGGCATCCACGGCCCCAAGGGCCTGCCCAAGGACGTGGTCGACAAGGTGCACGCCGCCGTCAAGCGCACGGCCGAGCTGCCCGACGTGAAGAAGCGCATCGAGGACACCGGCTCGCTGCTGATCCTCAACACACCCGAGCAGTTCGCGCAGCAGATCCGTGCCGAGTTCGATGTCTACAAGGACGTCGTGGCCAAGCAGAAGCTCACCCTGGAGTGAGCCGGCGCACGCGCCGAGAGCCTCGCGCCCCGTGGCTGACGGCGCTGCCACGATCGACCGCTTCGTCGACGCCCTGTGGGTCGAGGACGGCCTGGGGCCGTTGACGCTGGCGGCCTACCGGCGCGACCTGTCTCTCTACGCGCAGTGGCTGCTCGAGCACGGGGGCCGCACGCTCGAGGCCAGCCGTGAATCCGACCTGCTGGGCTACATCGCCGAGCGCCACGCCGGCACGCGCGCCAGCACGGCCCGGCGCCGTTTGAGCGTCTTCAGGCGCTTCTTCCGCTGGGCCCTGCGAGAGCACCTGTGCACGCTCGACCCGACGCTCAAGCTGCAGGCGGCCAAGCTGCCGCTGCGCGTGCCGCGCGCGCTGAGCGAGGCGCAGGTCGAGGCGCTGCTGGCGGCTCCTGATGTGCAGACCGCGCTGGGCCTGCGCGACCGCGCGATGCTCGAGCTGATGTACGCGAGCGGCCTGCGGGTGACCGAGCTCGTCACGCTCAAGACCGTGCACCTGGGGCTGGACGAAGGGGCGCTGCGTGTCACGGGCAAGGGCGCCCGCGAGCGCCTCGTGCCCTTTGGCGCCGAGGCGCACGCGTGGCTGCGGCGCTACCTCGGCGAAGCCCGCAGCGCCATCCTCAAGGGGCAGGCCAGTGATGCCCTCTTCGTCACGGCCCGCGGCGGCCCGATGACGCGCCAGATGTTCTGGAACCTCGTCAAGCGCCATGCGCGACAGGCCGGCATCGCGGTGGCGCTGTCTCCGCACACGCTGCGCCATGCCTTTGCCACCCACCTGCTGAACCACGGGGCAGACCTGCGCGCCGTGCAGATGCTGCTGGGCCACGCCGACATCTCCACCACCACGATCTACACCCACGTGGCGCGCGAGAGGCTGCGCCAGCTGCACGCCCAGCACCACCCCCGGGGCTGAGCGGGTCTCCCGCCTACCGGTCCCCCGCCCCGCTTCAGGGGCCTCAACCGGCCGGCAGAGCCTGCAACTCCTCGCGGGTGAAGCCGGCCTGGGCCCGCGCCTCGAGGTTGAAAGGGCCCTTCAGGCGCGGCGCCCCGTGGCGCTCAGCCAGCACCGCATAGTGCGCCACAGGGTCCAGGCCTCGCTCGGCACAGGCGTGGCGGTACCAGTGGTTGCCGATGGCCACATGGCCCACCTCGTCGCGCAGGATCACGCCCAGGATCTCCACCGCCCGCGCGTCACCGGCACGCGCCAGCCGCGCCTGCATGGGAGGCGTGGCGTCCAGCCCGCGCGCCTCCAGCGTGCGTGGCACCAGCGCCATGCGTGCCACGAGGTCACCTGCGGTGCGTCGCGCCATCGTCCACAGGCCGTCGTGGGCGTCGAAGTCGCCGTAGGCGTGGCCCAGGGTGGCCAGGTGGGTCTGCAGCAGGCTGAAGTGGTGGGCTTCCTCGGCCGCCACGCGCAGCCAGTCGCGG